>DASPGW010000184.1 GCA_035620395.1 Desulfuromonadales bacterium
ATTCACCTATGCCGTCCTCAACCTCGGCGGCCACAACCTCAATGCCGGGGTGCGTCCCTACCAGGACCAGCAGGCCTTCACCGCCATGCGCCAGGCCGTGACCGCCGCCTTCGACCGGAGCGACATCCCCGAGGTGGTCCGCCAGATGGACCGGCACTTCGGCGCCCATACCTACAACCTCTGGCACCTCTTCAAGGACGAGCAGCGCCAGGTTCTGCAGCAGGTGATGGCGCAGACGCTCGAAGAGATCGAGGCCTCCTTCCGGACGGTCTACGAAAACCACTTTCCCCTGATGCGCTTCCTGCGCGAAATCGACGTGCCGATTCCCAAGCCGCTGTCGGTGCCGGTCGAACTGGTGACGGTCTCCCGCTTCCGCCAGTTGCTGGAGAACAGTCGGCTGCATCCAAACCAGCTGCGGGTCCTGGCCGAGGAAGTGGAAAAGCTCGGCATCCCACTCGAGGATCCGATCCTCGCTCTCGCCGCCGGCCGTCAGATCGTCCGGCAGATGGAGAAACTGGCTCTCGCCCCGCAAAATCTGGCACTGCTGCTGACCATCATCGAGACCGTCGAGGTCCTCTGCTCACTGCCGATCAAGGTCGACCTGTGGCAGGCGCAGAACCTGTACTGGGACATCCACCAGACTCTGCCGCCGGCGGGGCAGGATGAGTGGCGGGATAATTTCCGGCGACTCGGCAACTGCCTGCAGATGCGCATCGAGTGAACCTCCTCCTGAATATGGCCAACGGCCTCTCCTGGAATTGCAGCGCTGCGCTGGGGGCCGCCCTGGCAAGGGGATAGCGCCATGAACGTGCTGCTCATTCAGCCGCCGAGCTGCGAACCGCTGCTCGACCGGATCCACCTCTTCGAACCCCTCGCCCTCGAATATCTGGGCGCGGGGCTTCGGCTCGACGGACATGCGCCGACGATCCTCGACGCCCGCATCGAGCCGGACATCGCGGGGGCGCTGCGCCGGAGCAGACCGGCTATGGTCGGCATCACCGGCTTCACCAGCCACGCCAACATCGTCAAGGCGATCGCCGCCCGGCTCAAGGCCATCGATCCGGCAGTGACGGTGGTGGTCGGGGGGCACCACGCCACGGTCTGCCCGGCCGACTTCGACGTGCCACAAATCGATCTGGTGGTGATTGGCGAGGGGGTCTTCACCCTGCGCGAGATCGCCCGGGAACTGGAGCGCGGCAAGGCGTGGCACGGCATTGCCGGGCTTGCCATCCCGTCGCCGCAGGGGATGAGGTTCACGCCGGACCGGCCGATGGCCGCCCTGGACGAGCTGCCGCGCCCCGACCGGGGCCTGACCGCCCGCTACCGCCGCAACTACTTCAGCGAATGGGTCCGGCCCCTCGCCTCGATCCGCACCTCCCTCGGCTGCACCGCCCGCTGCACCTTCTGCGCCCTCTGGTCGCTGACCGGCGGCCGGTACCTGCGCCGCGACCCGCAGCAGGTGGTGGCGGAGCTGAAGACCATCGCCGAGCCGCATGTCTTCCTCTGCGACGACGAGTCGATGTGCGACGCACGGCGCATGGACGAACTGGCCGACCTGATCCGCGCGGCCGGCATCCGCAAAACCTACTTCCTGCACGCCCGGGCCGACACCATCGTCGCCCATCCAGAGCTCTTCGCCAAATGGGCCGCCCTTGGCCTCAGGCAGGTCTTCGTCGGGATGGAGGCCTGCTCCGATGAGCGGCTGGCGGCGATGCAGAAGGGGGTAACCACCGCCCAGCAGGCGAAGGCCGCGCAAATCCTCGACGAACTGGGAATCCTTCTGTACGCCTCCTTCATGGTCGACCCGGACTTCAGCCGCGACGACTTCCGGTCGCTGGCGGCCTACGTCCGCCGGCTCAAGCCCGAGTCCGCCCTCTTCGCCGTCCTGACGCCGCTGCCGGGGACCGAGCTGCATGCCGCCAGGCAGGGGGAGCTGCTGAGCCGCGCACCGGAGCTTTTCGATCTGCTGCACGCCCTGCTGCCGACCCGCCTCCCCCCTGTCGAGTTCTACGCCGAGCTCGCCCGGCTCTACGAGACCGCGATGCCGTTGCGCACCGCCCTCGGCACCCTGCGGCGCTTCGGCCCGCGGGGTCTGCTCCTGCGCCTGCGGCTGCTCGGCACCTTCCTGCAGCGGGTGCGGGCCGCCCATCTGGATTATTGAGCATCAGGGGTGACGGCACCAGGAACGCGGACCGGGTGGCAGCCTGCGGCACCCGCCCTTGCACCCGGTTTGACCTTCTGCTAAATCGCACGCCTTTTACGGAGGCACGTCATGGCAACTGCAACACTGAAACTCCTGGTCCTTGCCTTTGTGCTCGCCCAGCCGTACGCCTCGGCACAGGCGGCAGGCGACCTCACGCAGCAGGAACCGGTCGAGATCAAGGTCACGCTCGGCAATGAAAAAGATGCTCTGCGCTTCTTCCCCGAGGCGATCCGCCTGGAGACGGGCAAGCTCTACCGGCTGATTCTGACCAACCCCAGCCCCCAGAAGCACTACTTTTCTTCCGAGGGGATGGCGCAGGCGGTCTTCACGCGCAAGGTCCAGGTCAACGGATTCGACGGCGAGGCGCTTGCCGAGGTGAAGGGAAACGTCAGGGAAATCGAGGTCTATCCCGGCGGGACGGCCGAATGGTGGTTCGTGCCGGTCAAGACCGGCGGGTTCAACGACCTGAAGTGCACGATTCCCGGGCATACCGAAATGGGAATGGTCGGCAGCATCACCATCAAGTAGCCGGCGGCCGCTAACCGCAGCATCCTCTCTTCTTCACCCACCATCCCCTGAGATTCTGCCAGACGATCAGGCCGAGGAGCAGGAGCGCCGCCGTTATGGCCGGCAGCGACGCCTCTTCGTGCTGGAAGTGCGTCATCCAGCGGCTGATGTCGAGGCCGGTCCAGGCATAGAAGCGGTTGAGCAGCCAGCCGAACAGCAGGGAGCAGCCGGCGATGGCGGCAAGATAGACGACGGTGGCCCGCCGCCCCCAGAAGCGGGTGACGACGGTGATGGTGGCGGCATTGGTGGCCGGGCCGGCGAGGAGAAAGACCAGGGCCGCACCGGGAGAGAGCCCCTTGAGGACCATCGCCGCGGCGACCGGAGTCGAAGCGCTGGCGCAGATGTAGAGAGGGATGCCGACTACCAGCATGATCAGCAGCGAAGAGAATTCACTCCCCAGATGGCGGACGAAAAAGTCGTCGGGGAGCCACCAGGCGAGCACGCCGGCGATGAGGATGCCGAGCAGCAGCCAGCGGCCGATGTCGCCCAGCAGCTCGCCAAAGGCGTAGGTGAGCCCGTCGCGCAGGCGCCGCCCCAGCGGCGGCTCGACCGGGGCGGTCAACCCGCCGCAGTTGCTGCCGGCACAGCCGCAGCCGCCCGCCAATGCCTCGGCGGGGGCGACCGGCACCGTCTCCTCGGGCAGGCGGTTGATCAGCAGTCCGGTGATGGTGGCGGTAAAAAAGGCGGCGAGCGGCCGCACCACGGTCATCACCGGATCGAGCAGGGCCCAGGTGATGGCGATGGAGTCGACTCCCGACTCGGGGGTGGAGACGAGGAAGGCGGCCGAAGCCCCCTTGCTCGCCCCCTGCTTGCGCAGCCCGACGGCGGCCGGGATGACGCCGCAGGAGCAGAGCGGCAGGGGGATGCCGAAGAGCGAAGCCTTGAGCACCGCGCCGGTGCTGTTCTTGCCCAGGTGGCGCGCCACCGCCTCCTCGGGGAGGAAGGCCTTGAGCAGGCCGGCGCCCAGAAAGCCGAAGAGCATGTAGGGAGAGGATTCGAGGAGTATTTTCCAGCATTCGGTCAGAATGCCCGCAATCGTTTCTTCTATCAAAACCCGTGCCTCCACGGTTTAGTCACTGGGGGCATTATTAACCTTCATGTAGCTGGGGGATAGGGCAGGAATTCAGGCGACCGGCAGGGTGAAGGAGAAGGTGCTCCCCTGGCCGGGCTCGCTCTCGACGCGGATGCGCCCGCCGTGGGCTTCGACCAGCATCCGGGTGATGTAGAGGCCGAGGCCGACACTGTCCGCACGCCGGACGCCTTTCGGCCGGCAGAAGCGCTCGAAGAGGCGGGACTGATCCTCCGGGGAGATGCCAATACCCCGGTCGACCACTGAAACCAGGACTTCGCCGTTCGTACAGTGAGTCTCCAGCCTCACCGGGCTCTCCGGCGGCGAATATTTCATCGCGTTGGACAGCAGATTCAGTAGAATGCGCTCCAGCAGGTCCGGGTCGACCAGGACCGGCGGCAGGTCGGCCGGGATCACGACGGTCAGGCGGTCCGTCTGCAAAGAGCCTTTCAACCGGACTCCCTGCAACCGGCCCAGCAACTGCTGCACGAAGGCGCCCAGGGGCAGCGCCGAGAGCTTCGGGACCAGCTTCCCACCCTCGAGTCGGGCCATTTCGACCAGCTCCTCGATCATCCGGTTCATCCGCTGGGCACCCTTCAGCACCTCATCGCACATCAGCGCCGCACTCTCGCCGCACGCTTCCCGTATCAGCGTTTCGCGCAACAGCTGCGCATACCCCTGGATGACCGTCAGCGGGGTCCGCAGATCATGGGATATGGTATGCAGGAACATTTCGCGCTCGGCCATCAGGCTCTCGCGCTCGGCCTCCATCCTTTTGCGCTCGGTAACGTCCTTGCTGAGGGTCGCGAACTGCCCGCCGCCAAGGGAAAAGGCGGAAATCAGCAGATGCTTCTGGGAAGGGGGGAAAAAGCGTTCCAGCCGGGCAGGTTCGCCGGTTTCGGTGACGCCGGCGAAGATTTTCAGAACGGGCGCCAGGTCGAGGGTCGAGCCATAGAGTTCGCTGGCCCGACGGCCGACCGACCGCTCGCGGGAGACCGCGAAGATCTCTTCATAGGCGGGATTGACGTCGGTGATCAGCCAGTCGACCGGCTTGCCTTGCTCGTCGCAGACGATCCGGTCGACGGCCAAAGCCTCGCACATGTTTTCGAAAAGCAGGCGGTACCTGACCTCGGCTTGCCGGCGGCGAAGGATGTGACTCCACAGACTCAGGGTGCGCTCGACGATGCGGGGCAGGTCGGTCAGGGTAGCGCCCGATTTCACCAGGTAATCGAGGGCGCCGGCCTTCATCACCTCGACCGCGGTCTGCTCGTCCCCCGATCCGGTGAGCATCACGGCAGGAAAGGCGGCCTGTTCCCGGTCGGCCGGCAGCAGCTCCGTCCCCCGGCCGTCGGGGAGCATCAGGTCGATCAGGGCGAGGTCAGGGGTCGTTTCGGCAAGAAAGGCGCGCGCCTCGGCCAGACTGGAAACAACTGAAATGCGAACGCTTGCACTCCAGGCGAGCAGAGCCTCCCGGATCAGCTCGGCATGCATTTCCGAGTCTTCCACTAATAGGATATGCGGATCCTCCTGTACCATTCCCCATAAAGTACATGAGAGTATGTGCCGCGTTCAATGTTTTTTATTCGGACAGAGTCTCTTTGCCCTCGCAGAACAAACGATCAGGTTGGCCTGAATAGCTCAACAAGGGGCCAGTCGGTCGCTGCCGGAGCAATTGCGGGCTGCACAGTCGCAGCTCTCAGCCTGTTCTCCAGGCTGCTTCGCATGCATCTCGCCGGCTTGGACTGCACCCTCGCCCCTGACACCCTGTTTCCTCTGCGCCCGCACTCTCGTTCAGATAGAACCCGTAACTGTTTTTACCTGCCCCTTTGACCCGATACATGGCGGTATCCGCCTGCTTGACCAGCGAGTCGGGGTCGCACCCGTTGGCCGGGCAGAGGCTGATGCCAATGCTGACGCCGAGGGTGAAGGTGTGCTCGCCCAGGATAAAGGGGGCCGCCAGGGCATCGAGAATACGGCTGGCGACCATTTGCGTCTCCGCTTCACCAGCTACCTGCGTCAGGATGACGGTGAATTCGTCTCCGCCGACGCGGGCCACCGTATCGCTGCGCCGTATGCACTTTTCCAGTCGCCGCGCCACGGCGGCCAACACCTGGTCGCCGGCGTCGTGGCCGGCGCTGTCGTTGACCTGCTTGAAGCCGTCCAGGTCGAGATAGAGCAGCCCCAGAGTGTGGCCATAGCGAACTGCCGCCGCCACGCCCTGATCCAGTCGATCGAAGAAAAGGGCGCGGTTGGGCAAATTGGTCAGGGTATCGAAATGGGCCATCTGCTCCAGCCGCTTTTCCGCCTCCTTGTTCTCGGTGAGGTCCTCCAGAGTCTGAATGGCAGCAACGATTTTCCCCTGTTTGTTGCGGACGGGAGCAGCGTTGAAGCTCAGATAGCGCCGGCGGCCGCTGGCCATGACGCGCCATCCCTCGGCCCGCAATCCCTCCTGAACCAGGGTCGAGCGATCATGCCGTTCATATCCGGCCGGCAGCCCCTCCATCATGCCGCTCACCGCGAAATCGGCCAGGCAGTGGCGGGGCTGTTCATAAAAAGCCCGCCAGTGCCCGGCCGTCCCCTTGACCTTTTCCGCACGAATGCCGGTGAGCTCTTCGCAGGCCCGGTTCCAGATGATCACCCGATGTTCTGCATCGATGACGAAGACAGGAGCGGCAGCATGCTCCAGCAGGTTCTCGGCGAAGTCCTTTTCCTCGCGGATGGCTTCCTGCTGCTGTTCGATCACCGCCATCATGCGATTGAAGGCGCTGGCCAGAACACCGATTTCATCCCGGGCCACCACCGGCAGCGGCTGGAAATTTTCCTTTCCCTCCCCTATCGCACGGGCGCTCGAGGTGATCCGGAGTAGCGGCCGGGTCAGAAATCCCATGAACATCCAGACCCCCGGGATGGACAGGGCGAGCATTCCCGCCAGGCCGGCCAGAAAATACCGTCGGGCCCGGGTGATCGGTGCATACGCCTCGGCTACGGGGTAGTTCGCGGCGAGAATCCATTGGGTGCTCTGCAGCTGCTTGAAAGTGGCGATGGCGGCCAGACCGCGGGAGTTGACAGTTTCGCCGGATCCCTCGAAACCCTCGACAGCCAGGTCGAAGAGGCGATTGACCCCCACGGGAACATCTTTGTGCAGAATGCGGCTGCGGTCGGGGTGAAGAATCATGGTGCGATCGCTGCTGAACAGGTAGAGGTACCCCTGTTCGCCAACTTTCAGCTCAATCAACCGGGCCAGGAAGTTTTTCCCGAGCAGGTCGAGGCTTCCCACCAGCAGGGCCGCCATTTTACCGTTCTCGCCGACAATCGGCACCGTCAGCATGATAATCGGATGCCCATGCGACTGGATGGAGACGAAGGGACTGGAGATATGGGGTTTGCCGGTGCGCACCGCCTCCTGGAAATACTCACGGTAGGAATAGTCCCTCTCCCGCATATGAGGTTCCATGTCGGTACCCGCGAGCATCCTCCCCGCAGCAGAGAAAAGAAAGATGCCGTTATCGAAGGTCTGCAGGACGGCCGCCTGACTGGCCACATATCGCTCCGCCAGGGCCGGGTCGGCCAGCATCTCCGGGGTCACTCCCCCGGCAACGGCCATGATCTGATTCTGGGCAGCCAGAATCTTGCTGTCGATCTCCGCCGCCAGGGCAGAAACCAGAGAGAACTGTTGACTGGCGATCGATTCCCGGAATTTGTTCTCGAAATAGCCGATACCCAGAAAGGCGGTCAACAGCAGAATCCCCGCCACCAGCAGGGAGACGAGGCAGGCCATCTTGGTTTTCAGGCTCAGGTGCCGCATGTGCACCTCCATTTACAAAATGCAGAAACGCCGATCTCCATCCCGAAGATCAGCGCCCGATGGTGTCGCCCCCAACTCCATGGCAGAAGCGATCTCTTCGGCAACCCGGCTGTCCGTGACCACCCCTGTGTGGCAAGAGCCGGCCCGAGGACCCGTGGCTTTGCGCCCCCGGATTTCTCCGGGTTTGCTATTTTCGGAGACTTTCAAACATCTGTTTGCAACGAATAGTCAGCTGAACGGCCATCTTTGTCAAGACCGTTTTCACCACTTCACCAGCCAGAACAGCCGATGCTCTCGGCTCGCATCTCCGCGCTGCCGGGTGGCGAAGACCCCCCCCAGCCAGGAACGGTATGCCTCCCCGTCAGCCTTTTTTTCCTGGTAGTAGAAAGGGTTGAACTCGAAAATCTCCCGGTCCGGGCCGCGATAGGAGCGGACCAGTCGCCACAGCAGGCCGCTCTCCTCCTTGTCCGGGCCGTGCTCGAAATAGAGGGTTTTCCAGAGCAGCCGGGTTCGGCTGTGCTCGGGACTCCAGCGGCGGGAGAAAACCGGCCCCAGGATGGAGAGCCGACGGCTGTGGTCCTTCTCGTTCCGGGCGAACCTGTATAGCGGAAAAAGGCGATGGCGGCTTTTTTCGCCGTCGTGCTTCAGGCTGAACAGACTGAAATCCGGGTCGCCCAGGTGCAGGAGGGCAAAACGGGAGACATCCCGCGCTTCCTCCTTCTCGTTCCAATGCAGCAGAGAGAGCGTCTTCACCTTGCCGGGCTCCTGCCGCCGGTGCCAGAGGGGGAAGAAGCCCCTGCTGTGGGCCTCCCCCCGCTCCATGGAATAGGCAAGCAGGAACTGGCGGGTGCGGTGGCCCCCCGCCGGATCGTCTCCCCAGCGCAGCAGCGGCCAGAGACTGGAGACTTCATCGTAACCCCCCTGCCGGGTTTTGCCGAAGAAAGGCCAGAGGTGCCACAGCGAATGCCCGGGAGCCTCTTCCCGCAGATAATAGGGAGGCAGCAGGGCGAGGGAGCCGAGGCTGAAGTCCCTTTCGGGCCGCCGGGTGTGCCAGTAAAAGGGGAGCGCCCGGGTGTGGCTCTTTTCCTTCTCCTCCTTGTGACTGATCAGGGGCCACAGGACGTCGGTCTGGCGGCGCTCGGCCTGCGGGTCCTCGGTCGCGATGTAAAGGGGGCCGAGCAGCAGGCTCTTGCGGTAGCCGTCGGCGCGGCGGAAGGTGCTGTAGAGCAGGGGGATGTGCCGCTGCTCCTTTTCCGCCGAAAAGAGATGCGCATAGACGGGAAGGAGCCAGGTGCTGCCGGCATCATGCCGGCGGTTCGACCAGTAGAGGCCGAAGGCCATGGTCCGCTCGGCGACGGGGGAACGGCTGTGCCAGTAAAAGGGGAGCGCCCAGGCCTGGTAGAACTCGGGGGCGGTCTCGTAGTGAAAGAGCGGCCAGAGGACATTCCACGACCGGTGGTCCCGTTCAATATCGACAAAGTGGGCGTAGAGGGGGAAGAGCAAAAGGTGCCGCGTCACCCGCTCCCGCAGGGTATAGCGGCCGTAGACGGGGAAGTAGTAGACCAGGTCGCTCTGCGCTTCCCGGTCCCGGTGGTGAAAATAGACCGGGAGCCAGGCCGAGGTCTCCGTTTCCGGACCGACATGGCGGCCGTGCAGCGGGACGATGAGGCGAAGCCGTGAGTCGGCATCCTTCTGCTCCCAGTAAAGGGGGAAAACGGTCCGGAAACGGCTCTCCTCCCGCTGGTACGAGAACCAGAAGGGGACCAGGAGCGAAGTGGAGGCGTTCGGAGCGCGGCTCCGGTACCACAGGGGGAGAATGGCCTGTTGGGAGCTGTCTCCCTTTTCCCGGGAGTAATAAAGCGGGATGAGCAGACTCAGGCGCGAGTCGGCAGCTTGCGAGCGGTACCACAGCGGGAGGATGGCCTGGCGGTGCACCTCTTCCGTGTCGTACCAGAAATAGGGGAAGAGCAGTCCCCCGTCGGCCGCGGCCGTCTTGTGCCGCCAGTAGAAGGGGAGCGCCCTCCCCCCTTCGGCCCCTTCCCGTCGGAAGCGGTTCACCAGCGGCCAGGGGGCATCCACGCTGTAGGCACCGCTCGACTCCTGGCTGCCGTACTGGAAGAAGGGATAGAGGGTCGAGAGGGTGCGGGTGCCGTCGGCCTCCCGGGAGCGGCCGAACAGGGGCCAGAGATGCAGCCACTGCCGCCCTTCGGCATGCCCATGCCAATAAACCGGGAAGACATAATCCCGCTCCGTGTCGCCCCTGTGCTCGAAACGGCTCAGGGGCCACAGAACCTGCAGGCGCCGGATTTCGCGGTCCGGGTCGGTCTCCAGGCTGAACAGGAAGGGGCGCAGCGCCACCCGCTCCCGGCTTCCCTGCCGCTCCTTATGATAAATGGGCCAGAGAACATCGGTGACCGTCTCCTCCGGGCTCTCCCGGTGCCACACCAGGGGCCAGAGGGTGACAGAGGGAAAATCCTCCGCCGCCGGCTCGGCGGCCGCCAGGGGGACGGAAGACAGGAAAACCGAAGTGAGGAGCAGGGGAAGGATAAACAGCCAGCGCCAGGAAGGTGATTTCATCACTGCCTCCTTGTGTTCGTCTCCTTCAGTCAGCCCAAGCAGGGCACTCCATCTCCGGGAAATGAAAGCCGCTGCATGTTTGTCCTTGGCAGATTGGCGGAAAAAATTTCTGAAAAACCGGCGCTTGTGCCCCCTTCTTGCGCTTTTCCCGGATCGGCCGCTCGGGGGAGGGGAATTGATGGCGCGGCCAAGGTGGGATGGAGGTCAGCCGGATCCTTTCCCCTGCCTGGTCAGTTGCTCCTCAATCAGGGCGTAAAGATCGGCCGACGCCACGGGTTTGGTCAAAAAATCGTCCATCCCGGCCTGCAGACATGCCGCCCTGTCCTCTTTGGTGGCGTGCGCCGTCAGGGCGATGATGGGGATATGTCCGCCCCGTTTCTGCTCCTTCACCCGAATCGCCCGGGTGACCTGAATCCCGTCCAGCAGCGGCATCTGGATATCCATGAGGATCAGGTCGAACCCGCCGTTGCCCCACAGCTGCAGGGCCATCAGCCCATCTTTGGCCGCTACGGCCTCCCAGCCGCGTTTGCGCAGCAGCGCGATCATGACTTCGCAGATCGTGGGATCGTCCTCGACCAGAAGGATCTGGCGGGACTCCGTCCCGGCCTTGGCGGTCTCTCTTTGCGCTCCTTCCCGGCCCCGGATGTGCAGATCCGGGCCGCTGGAGAGCAGGGGGAGGATGAAGGAGAAGAGACTCCCTTTCCCCTCCTCGCTTTCCACGTGCATGCCCCCTCCCATCGCCTCCGCCAGTTCCTTGCAGATTGCCAGTCCCAGACCGATCCCGCTGGGGTGGCGGGACGGGGTAGAATTAATCCGGCTGAAACGCTGGAAGAGCAGGGGCAGCTTCTTGCGGGGGATGCCGATACCGGTGTCCGCCACGGAGATGAGCAGGACGGTCCCGTCCGCCTCTGCGGCAGGGGTTCTCGTCGGCTTCACCGCAACCGATACCTTCCCTCGTTCGGTGAATTTGACGCCGTTGG
Source organism: Desulfuromonadales bacterium (assembly GCA_035620395.1). Taxonomy (NCBI): domain Bacteria; kingdom Pseudomonadati; phylum Thermodesulfobacteriota; class Desulfuromonadia; order Desulfuromonadales; species Desulfuromonadales bacterium. The sequence goes on from DASPGW010000184.1 coordinate 11,202, forward strand.
CGATCAGGTTCACCAGGATCTGACGCAAGCGTTCCCGGTCGCCGACGATGGTCTGCGGCACTTGAGGGTCAATCTCGCAGCTCAGCTCCAGCCCCTTGCGCCGCGCCGGCAGGGAGAAGGGTTCCGCCGCCTCGCGTACGCATTGGTGCAGGTCGAAAGGCTCCCGGGCCAGCTCCAGCTTGCCCGCATCGATTCGGGAGACCACGAGAATTTCGTCGATCATCCGCAGCAGCGATTGCGAAGAGCTCAGGGCCATCTGCAGAAATTTCCGCTGCTCGGCATCCAGGTCGGAGTTCAGGACTTGCTCCAGGGCCGAGAGGGCCACGGTCAGCGGCGTGCGGACCTCGTGGCTGACGCTGGTCAAAAACTCTCCCTTGGCCCGGTCGGCCTCCTCGGCAGTCTCGATGGCCCGGCGCAGGGCCTCCCTGGCCTGCAGGCGGAAGGTGATGTCGCGGGCAATGATCGAGCCGGCCAACCCCGACCCGCCGGCGTCGCGGATCGGCGAGAGGGCGAGTCCGACCGGAAACCGGCGGCCGCCCCGGCGCAGGCAGACGGTCTCCTCTTCGTCGACCGCCTCCGCCATCCGCAGCTTTTCCATGATCCGCGCCCCTTCCTCGGCCGAATCGGGCGGAAAGAGGTCCGACAGGGGGCGGCCGATCGCCTCGGCCGCGGTGTAGCCGAAGGTCCGCTCGGCGCCGGGATTCCAGCTGGTGATGCGGCCGTCGAGGGTGGTGGCGAAAATGGCGTCGCCGGATGCCTCGACGATGCTGGCGAGCAGGACTTGCTGCTTTTCGGCAATTCTGTGCGCCGTGATGTCGGTGACAATGGTCAGGGAGCGCGGCTCTTTCCGCCCGCCCGGCATCGCCCGGCTCTCCAGTTGCACGTATCTTTCGCCGGCCTCGGTGCTCTCCAGGGCCAGCTCGCACACCTGCCGCCCGCTTTCCCGGAAGACCGCCCGCAGGTAGCGATGGAAGGTATCGGCCGATTCTTCGGTGAGGAAGCCGGAAAAGGGGCGGCCGACCACCTCACTGCGCGGCGAGCCCAGCAGTTCGCAGCCGGTGAGATTCGCCGCCTCGATAATGCCCCGTTCGTCCAGGGTGAAGTAGCCGACCGGCGCCAGCTCATAAAGCTCGGCATAGTCGTCGCGTGCCTGTTGCAGGGTTAGCTGCGCCTGCCGCAGCTCCTCGTTCTGGGCCTCCAGCTCGACCTGGTAGACCTCGAGTTCGTGGATGAGCTTCCGGACCTCCGTTTCGGAAAGTCCCAGGCTATCCAGCGCCTTTCCCTGGGCCACCTCCTTCCCCAGTGCCCGCAGGCGGGCGCGGTCGAGGCTTCCTGCGGGCTGCAGCGGCGGTTTCTTAGCCATCCTGATCGTCCCTCCTCTTCGCGTTGTCGAATTTGGCCGCATCCTCGAACGCCAGCATGCCGCACCTTTCCTGAAACATCCGTATATTAAAACTTACCATCGATTGACAGTTCAGCAACCGCCACTAACTTTAAAATCATCTCTTAATACAGGGAGTTCGGCGACCGTACAGGTGCTCATCCCGACTCCCGGCGAAGCTCCCGCACCCGCACGACGATCGGCGGATGGGAATAGTGGAACCAGGCGTAGAGGGGATGCGGATGGAGATTGGCAAGGTTCTCTTTGGCCAGCTTGATCAGGGCCGAGGCGAGGGAGGCCGGCTCGCCGGTGAGCCGACAGGCGAAACGGTCGGCCTGCCGTTCGTGCCGGCGGGAGAGCCAGCTGCCGAATGGGGTCAGCGGAAAAGAGACGAGGGAGCCGAGAAAGCCGAGGATCACCACCTGGGCGAAGAAGGAGGACTGCGGGAACCCCAGGAGTTGCGGCAGGCCGCCCCATTGCAGCAGATGAAAGGCGAGGCAGAAGGCGGCCAGGGAGAGGAGCTCGGCCGCCCAGAGGCGCCGCCGGATGTGCCCCTGCTTCCAGTGGCCGGCTTCGTGCGCGAGGATGGCGAGGATTTCGTCGTGGGTCATCTGCGCCAGCAGGGTGTCGAAGAGGACGATCCTTTTCACCCGGCCGATGCCGGTGAAGTAGGCGTTGGAGTGCCGGCTGCGGCGGGAGGCGTCGACCTGCTGCACGGCACTCACCTGCAGCCCGGCCTTCGCCGTCAGCGCCTCGATGCGGGCCTTCAGCTCCTCGTCGCGGACCGGCTCGAACTTGTAGAAGAGCGGCTCGATCAGGGTGGGGGAGAGGTACATGAGAAAGAGGGTCACCAGGGCGACCAGCGCCCAGACCCAGAGCCACCAGCGCTGCGGGCTCGCCTGGATGATGGCGAGCGCCCCGGCGGTCAGCAGACCCAGCAGCACCAGCGAGAGGAGGGTCGACTTCACCAGGTCGGTCAGCCAGAGCCGGCCCGACATGACGTTGAAGCCGAAGCGAGCCTCGAGCATGAAGTTCCGGTAGAGGCTGAAGGGGATGTCGAGGAGGGTCTGCGCCAGCTGCAGGCCGAGAAAGAAGAGGAGGCCGGCCAGAACGAAGGAGCCGGAGAGCGAGGCGACCCAGCGGTCGTAGAGCGGCAGCAGGCCGCCGAAGAGGAAGGCGAGGGTCAGGGCGGCGCCGAAGAGCGACTCGACCAGCCCGAGGCGGCTCTGCGCCAGGGTGTAGGCGGCGGTGCGGCGCAGCACCTCCGGGTCGACGGCGCCGGCGAACTCGGGGGGGACGGTGGCGCCGTGCCGTTTGAGATGGCGCAGGTTGAGCGCCCGCAGCCACAGGCCGGCAGCGAGGGTGAGCAGGTAAAGGAGGAGCAGGAGGATTTTCATGGGGGGATGATAACCGATTCCGGCGGCGACGGGAAGAGGCGTTCTCCTCCCCTCGCTTGCGTTGCCCTCTTCTCCGGGTAGACTGGCAGAAAAAACCAGGGAGGATGACCATGGCCGAGAGGAAAAAGAGAGCAGCGCCGCAGCAATCTGTCCAACTGCCGGTCCCGACCAGGCTGTTTGCCGAAGGAGAAGCCGCTGCGGAGCAGAGCGAGGCGATGCGGCGGGTGGAGGCGGGCCTGCTGCAGCTGGCCGACCGCCTGGCGGCGCCCCTGGGGATGGATCGGCGCCGCTTCCTGCAGAGCAGCTGCGGGATGGCGGCGGCCTTCCTCGCCCTCAATGCCGTCTTCGGTCCGCTCTTCGCGGTCGCCCCGGCCGAGGCGGCCGACCCGGAGGCGGCCGCCGCCCGGGAGGCCGGACTGCAGGGGCAGCTCATCTTCGACGTCCAGACCCATTTCGTCCATCCCGCCTACCCCTCGACCGGCATCCTCGGCCTGCGCGAACTGGCCAGGCCGTGGAACCCGCAGCTGCAGGGGCAGCAGACGCTGGCCGACATCCGCTTCGACAGCTACTTTCGCGAGGTATTCCTGCAGAGCGAGACCGCCCTGGCGCTGCTGAGCAACGCCCCGCACGAGGACCCGCAGCGCTGGTTCCTCAGCAACGACGAGGCGGCCCGGGCGCGGCAGGCGGTCAACGACAGGGCCGGCTCCAGGCGGCTCTTTGCCCACGCCGTCTTCACCCCCGGGGCGCCCGGCTGGCTGGAGGAGCTGGAGCGCGCCGCCGCCTGGCGGCCGGACGGCTGGAAGGGGTACACGGTCGGCAGCCCCTTCGGCGACTCGAAATGGCCCTGGCGGCTCGACGACGAGAAGCTCCTCTATCCGGCCTACGAGCGGATGGTCAAGGCCGGGATCACCACCGTCGCCATCCACAAAGGGCTCCTCCCTTCCGGCTACCGGGAGAGAATGGCGAAGACCTGGCGGTTCGGCGGCGTCGACGACCTGCCGAAGGCGGCCCGGGACTGGCCGCAGCTCAACTTCGTCATCTACCACTCGGCCCTGCGCGATGGCGGGATCCCTTCGCAGGCGGAGCAGGAGACCTTCGAGCGGACCGGCGAGATCCCCTGGGTCAGCGATCTCGCCCGCATTCCCGGCGAGCACGGGGTGAAGAACGTCTTCGCCGAGCTCGGCTCGATCTTCGCCATCACCGCCGTCAGCGCGCCGCGCTACTGCGCCGGCATCCTCGGCACGCTGATCAAGGGGATGGGGGAGGACCGGGTCGTCTGGGGAACCGATTCGGTCTGGTACGGCGGGCCGCAGTGGCAGATCGAGGCGTTGCGCCGCCTGGAAATTCCGGAGGATCTGCAGAAGAAATTCGGCTTCCGGCCCCTCGGCCCGGGGAACGGGCCGGTGAAGAACCGGATTTTCGCCGCCAACGCCGCCGCCATCCACCCCTACTCGGCCGCCGCCGTCGGCAGCGACGAGCTGGCGCGGATGAAGGCGGCCGCCCGGAAGGAAGGCGGAGCGGAGCGGCACTGAAACACCTTGCCCGACCACGAAATAGAGGACGGACTACCGTATAGCCCGTCCTCTATTCTTCGGAAGTGTCCCCTTTTTTGAAATTACCGGGAGTTTTTTACCAGACGCGCCAGTTTCGCCTGGAGTTTAAGCCAGGTCTTGTGCTCCATCAACGGAAACCCTGCATAGGTCTTGCCGGGTTCCGTATCCTTCGTGACGCCCCCGCGCCCGGCGATTCTCGTGAAATCGGCAATTTTGATATGCCCGGTGGCCCCGGATTGGGCGGCCATGACGACGTTTCTGCCCAGGGTCGTCGACCCGGCAATTCCCGACTGACCCGCAATGATCGTATGCTCCCCCACCTTGACGTTGTGGGAGATGTGCACCAGGTTGTCGATCTTGGTCCCCTTGCCGATGACCGTCGAGGTGAAGGTCGCCCGGTCGATGGAAGTGTTGGAACCGATCTCGACATCGTCTTCGACAACCACGTTGCCCATCTGCTCGATTTTGACATGCTCGCCGCTTTTCGTGTGAGCGTAGCCGAAGCCGTCACTGCCGATGACCGTATTCGCGTGCACGATGCAGCGGCTGCCGATCCGGCAATGGTGATAGACGACACAGTTGGGATGAATGATTGTCTCGTCGCCGACCACCGCATGGTCACCCAGATAGACACCCGACATGATCCGGCTGTTTTTGCCGACGGTGACATTGGTCCCCATGGAGACATTGGGGAAGATCACCGCGGTCGGGTCGATCTGCTGGGAGCCGGCTCGGGGGAGGTCGAAATTTTCCCTGAAAAGCCTGCTGGCACGCGCCATGCTCAGTTCAGGGTCTTCCACCACGACGGCGATCGCGGTCGTGCAGACCATGTCCCTGAGCTGCTCAGTCACCAGAACCGCCGCCGCCCCGGTATTTTTGAGGGCATCCAGGTGCTTGTCGCTGACTGCGTACGAGAGGTGCGAGCCCGTTGCCTCACGGAGTGTTGAAATGCCGGTAATCTCAGGATCAGCTGCAAGTTCCAGGCTGATGGACAGTTCCTTAAGCAGGGTGCTCAGTGTCATTGATGATTTCTTTCCATGATTTTTTTGCGGGTCTGCTGTTCAAAACAAAAAAACCACGCAGCCATAAGCGGTCTGTGTGGTTTTCCAGAAGGAAAAACTGTTGTTACACAAACGTTTAAGTTTTATGAAGCTAGCACGAGCCTTCCGAACGCTGCAAGTTTAATCTCACCTTCCGGCAATCCCTGCCCCCGAATGAAAGAGTCCTGGACGAATCTCCGAGTCACCCCGGGCCGGTTCCGCAGTGGGGTTCATTTTCCCGGCGGGGAGTCTCCCCGTCACTCTTTATACGGCTCCTTCGTCCGCGGGGCATTCGGGGCCTGCTCGTCCAGCGACTGGCGATATCGCACGCAACCGCTGATGAACTCCGGCCATTCCGGCACCACCGGGATCGGATCCGTCTTTTCCGGCAGCAAGCCCCAAAGTGCTGGATGGTGCCAGCAGAGTTCGTGTCGGCTGCTGTCGCGATGCCGGCGGATGCCTTGCCGTAACTTCTTGACCTCTGCGATCAGTTCCTCGCGTGTCATCTGATTAAGGTCTTCGTCCATAACGTGCCCTCGCGATACCGGGTTTTCGGTGAGAATATGGGAAGTATCCATTTTTTTGCCATTTGGACTGGGCTGCGACCCTGGATAGAGTATAGATCAAAAGCACCGGCGGTGCGGGCGGGTGTCAGACGCGGCGTTCGGAATCGGGTGAGGAGGCGAAGGGAGAGGGTGAGAGGGCGATCAGGGAATGGATGGCGCCGCTGGTCGGTGTGGCAAAGAGGAACGGGAGTAAATGCATAGGGGTGGGGGACCGAAGTTCGGCTGCGGTATACTGGGACCAAAGGAGGACAGGAAATGAGGGTCGCTGACTGGCTGGACCAGCTGGAAGCGGAAAAGGTGGATGTATCGCAGATCGAATTGCCGGCGGACCTGCTCTACGAGGACCAGCCCGACGAGACGATCTTTCTCGAAGAGATCAATCCCTGTGGCATTTTCTGCAGGGGAAATCACCCCTTCTCAACCGTGGAGCGGTTCGGCGACTGGTATTACAGCCGGGGGCAGGACAAAAGTGCCGGTCTCCATTCCCCAGAGGGAAAATGGCAGCTGATAACCAGGGACAAGACGCTCGCTCTGGGTACCGCCAAGGCCCACATCGAATAGCTGGCGAGAGTTGAAAGGGGACAGAGTTCTGTCCTCTTTTTCCGTGCAGTCCGCATTCGCTGCATTCGCCTCGCTAAAACAACAGCCGGTGCCGTACGTGCTTCGGGGCATGGGACCCGATCGAGGCGATGACGAAGGCCAGCAGGACCGTTGCCGGCCCGGGGAGGAAACCATGGTGCGCCGCCCCCAGGAGGAGGAGTTTTACGAGAGTAATCACCCCCGCCAATTCCCGAAAAATCTGGCGATGCCGTAACCACTCGATGACCAGCAGCATGCCGCCGCTGACGACAGCGACGATCACATAGACACCTGGCGGACCGGGATCGCTCTCAAGAAGGTAGGCGGCCAGAAAGACCGCCGCCCCAACCAGGTGCGCTGCCCGGATCGGATTCGACAGCCGATAAGCCCAGAGAGGGCGAGAGCCGACCCTGCCCATCCTGTCCTTTTCATTCACTGCTCCATTCCCTTCCGAGAACAGTTTATTGCCTCACCCGCCTGGACGTTCCCCCCATCAGCAGCCGCATATCGGCTGGGGGTCAAGTCTTGCCTCGCCACTGCTTCTATCTTTGATAATCTCAAAAGTGGCAGGGCAAGACTTGACCCTATGTACCCTCGGAAATCCGGGAAGATTAGGGCTACAGAGGCGCTAGGCCGTGCCGTGATGGCCGCCCGGGTTGGCCATAAGCGCGCTGCGGATAAGCCAGGCGCGGATGCCGGGAAGTTCCTGACGGTACTTGGCCAGGAGTTCCTGAGCCTTGGTGTCGGAAATTTTTTCGTCCAGACGAAACCCGGAGCTCAGAAGCGGATACAGATGGGTAGCCATGTCGGCGACATCATTGGCGGACTGGCCGCTGGCTTCGCCGAGGATCTTAAAGAGGATTTCGCGATTGGTCATTTGCCCCCCTCGAGTCAAACAATTAAAACAATTTTAGCAGTCTCCGAGACGTTTTCAAAGACTAATTCGAGCCCGTCATCGCCGTATTGGAAAAGGTGGACAAGGGGATGTGGAAGCAGGGGGGGAGGGGGGGCGAAATTCCTTGGATGCAAGCTTTGCTTACGCTTCGCCGATCCGCAGCACCGGCTTGATGGTCTCACCGCGCCGGGCATCGTCCATGGCCCGGTTGATGTTGCGGAATTCGTAGAACTTCACCAGAGAGTCGAGGGGAAACGCACCCGGACCTCGGCCTCCCGCGGGCCTTCCAGTGCGAGGGACTCGATCTGCAAGGGACCGCCCTTCCGACGCAGAACGGCGGCCTGGATTCGTCGGCGGTGCGCGTTTGAAGATTGATTCGGCATCCGGCTTATTCCCCGTTTCCCATATTCTGTTTGACCTGCACGGGAGAAGGGGGGACGCCGGCAGCCTTTCCCCCCTTCAAAGGTATTCATTTTCTGCCGGCATCGCCGCTTACCCTGACTACGGCGCGAACACCATCCGACCCACCACCCCGGCATGGTCCGAGGGCCAAAGCCCGGATGGCCCTTTATCCGCCTCGTTGTTGTCCACCAAATTCGTCTTGACCCCGGCAGGTTCCTCGCTGGAGAAGATCAGATCGACGCGCTCATAGAGGTCCGACTCGAGGTTCAGGAGGTCCTCCTCCTGGCAGCAGGTAAACCCCTCCGCTTTCCCTGGCCGCAGGGTCCAGGCGTCCAGGAATCCCGCCGCTGTCAGTTGCAGGTAGGGAGGGACGATCGGCCCGGCTTGGACCGGATCGCGAGGATCCGAGTTGAAGTCCCCGACCACGATGATCGGCGCCCCCAGCGGGTTTAGCGGTTCAGAGTTCAGCACTGCGAGGACCTGGGTCAACTCAAAAGCCTGAGCCGCTTGCAGCAGACCGAACGGACCGACCTCTCGCACTTCGAGATGAGTGTTGACGAAGCGCACGGGGAAACCATCAACCCAGGCGTCGACGGCTACGAAACCTCTCTCGATAACGATCGGGGGCAACAACTCCGGGGCGAGAGGATTCGGCAGGCTGGCCACGACCTGGTAATTGCAGCCATCTTCCGACACCTGACACAGTCCGTTCAGATCGATTGTTTCAGTCACCACGTCGCCGCGCGCCAGGATCACATCGCGGTCGAGAACACCGATCAGGTTGGCGCCAAATGGAAGCGCCAGGTCCAGATGCTTGACGACAGCGGCCACCCGGTAATCAGCACCCTGCGCCGCCAGGGCGTTCAGAAGCTCTTGCAGATAGTCGTTGAACGGCGGCCCCGGATTGGCCTCGTCGATCGTGAAGTTGTAGACCTCCTGCAGGCCGACCAGGTGCGGTTTTTTCTCCACGATCTCTGCCGCTAGAGCCTCGGCCCGAGCAGGGAAATTATTGTTTTCGATCGTGCCCAGAATATCGAACACGGCCGCATAGAACTGGTCTTGATTCTGTGCGGTCATCGCCGGTGTAAGGTCGGCGCCCAGATACAGGTTCCTGGTCATCACTGTGAGCTCCTCCGCCGCGGCCCAGTTGGTCCCCTGCAGGACCAGAGCCGTAAGCAGAATGACCACACCCTTGATGCAGATGGTCCCTTTGCCTCTCATGACGTTTCTCCTCGTGATGATGCGCTAATTCTGCTCATCTTGATCGTTCGCCTGGTCCTTTCAGACCCATGGGGATCACCCCCTTCCGCGCCGCACCGGTTTTCGAAAGAACACGTCGTTTTTAATTAGCTTTTAACTAAAAAAGTACATCCTATGACTCTATCCATTAACAGAAAAAGACTATTTGTCAATGAGTTACAACTCCTGGATCCGCTACCATTCAGCGACCAGCCTATATGTTTAAGGTATCCGCACCATGGGGCGGCGGTTGAGCTAGGCAAACTAGCCAGGCATATCCCGGGGCTCAAATGAATTTTGAAAACGACAATCATTTTTTTCTTGACGGAACCGTCCGACATCTGTATTTTTGACAACGACTTTCAAATTCTGCAACAGCCAAGGAGATGCGCAGATCATGTTCCCACTCGGACTTCTCAGCCCCGGCGAGCAGGCGGAAATCGTGTCGATCAGGGAAAACCCGGAAGGCAAGTGCGAATGCCGGGTGGAGGAAATGGGCCTGCGGGTCGGCAAGACCATCGAGATGCTCACCAACGGCAGCGGCCCGATCCTGTTAAGGGTGGACGAGTCGCGGATCGCCATGGGTCGCGGCATGGCGATGAAGATCATGGTGCGGCGCACCAACTGACGGTTGATCTGAAAAGGCAGCCTCACGCGAAGCCGCGAAGGCCGCGAAGAACCCCATATAAATTGCATTTCTTCGCGCTCTTCGCGGCTTCGCGTGAAAACTAAATGAAAATGCTTTTGAATTTCGTTGCGGCCGTCGCGGCGTCGCGTGAGAAAAGTATTTTGTCGCCCTGGAGGAAATAATGAATCTGGCAAAGCTCAAACCCGGCGAAAAAGGGAAGATCACCGCCATCGGCGCCATCGGCCCGCTCAGGCGGCGCCTGATGGACATGGGAGTGCTGGTGGGCGAAGAGGTGAAGGTGGTCAAGGTCGCGCCGCTGGGCGACCCCATCGAGGTGACGGTCAAGAGCTACCAGCTCTCGCTGCGCAAGAAGGAAGCCGAAGGGATTGCCGTGGAGGTGCTGAAATGAGCAAGGCAGTCGAGCCGGTGAAAATCGACGGGGACGAGGCGGCCCGGCAGCCGCACCTGCGCCCGGTGGAGAAGCGCGTCGTCACCATCGCGGTGGCCGGCAACCCCAACGCGGGCAAATCGACCCTGATCAACGCCATCACCGGCAGCCGGCTGCACGTCGGCAACTGGCCGGGGGTGACGGTGGAGAAGAAGGAGGCG
>DASPGW010000185.1 GCA_035620395.1 Desulfuromonadales bacterium
CAAAAACCGCTACCGCCGCCGTCAGGGCCGCTGCGGCGAGCAGCAGGCCCCGGCTGCGGCGGGGGACGATGAGCAGCCCGGCGGCCAGGGCGAAAAGGGCGCTCAAGGCCGGCAGCCGCCCGGGGGGAAAGCATTCGAGCAGCAGGATGGCGGCCAGCCCGCCCAGGCCGGAACCGAGCAGGTTGGCGAAGTAGAAGGAGCCGATCCGCTCGACCTCCCGCACGAAGACCAGGCCGATGGCGAGGGCGGCGAGAAAGAAGGGGAGGGCGACCAGGAGATTGCCGAGCAGCAGCCGCCAGAATTGCCCTGGGTCGGCAAAGAGCAGGAAGGAGTCGAAGCCGCCGAAGACCACCTGGCTCAGGCTGCCCACGGCCGCCATGACGGCGGCGCTGCCGAACATGAGCAGCGGCAGCAGCCCCTCACTGTGCGCGAGCAGTCGGCTGCGGGCCAGGGCAAGCACGCTGCCGGCGGCGCCGAAGCCGAGCAGCGCCACCGAGATGACCATGTAGGCGAAGTGGTGCCACTGGGTGATGGAGAGGATCTGCATCAGCATCAGCTGCAGGGTGATGACGGCCACCGACAGAAGCGCCACCGCCAGGTGCAGCCGGGGGAGAGGCCGGCTCACTCGGCTCTCCGGAAGGGGACGAAGCGCACCGGCATCAGGCTGCGGGTGGTGATCTCGCTCCCGCGCTTCTCGATCAGCATGAGGGTCTGGACGAAGAAGGGGGTGCCGACCGGGATGACCATCCGGCCGCCGTCTTTGAGCTGAGCCAGCAGGGGCGGCGGAATGAACTCGGCGGCGGCGGTGACGACAATGGCGTCGAAGGGGGCGTGCTCCGCCCAGCCGAAGTAGCCGTCCCCGGCTCTCACCCGAACGGTCTCGAAGCCCAGGCGGCGCAGGCGTTCGGCGGCGCTTTCGGCCAACTGCGGGATGATTTCGATGCTGTACACCTCGGCGCCGGTAGCGGCCAGCACCGCCGCCTGGTAGCCCGAACCGGTGCCGACCTCCAGGATGCGCCGGCCCGGTCCCGGGGCGACGATTTCAGTCATGTAGCCGACCATGAAGGGCTGGGAGATGGTCTGGCCGTAGCCGATGGGGAGCGGCCGGTCGGCGTAGGCCTCGTGGGCAAGGGACTCGGCGACGAAGTGGTGGCGGGGGACTCGGCGCATCGCCTGCAGGGTTGCCGGGTCGGAGATGTCGCGTCGCTCCAGTTGGGTGCGGACCATCTGCTCACGTGCCTGCCGGAACTCGGCGGGCTCCTCAGCGGCGAGGGCGGCGCAGGGGGACAGAAATATGAGAAGGAGCGCCGACACGAGCAGAAGCATCCGCCCCATCCTGCCGGTTAATGATGTTTGCCTGCTGGGGTACACTCTCATGGTGATGACCTGCTGGTTGATTCCGGCCCGGTGCCGTGGCCGGAGAATCTACTTCAAAAAGTTCGGCTTAAGTTTTTGAAATTGCATTCTTTACCACAGGGGTCACCGAGAGAATAAACCAAGAACACAGGGATTTGCGGCGATGGATTTTTCTCGGTGGACTCCGGGTTCTCTCTGTGTCCTCTGTGGTGAAGGTATCTTTATTTTCATGATTTTCGGGTGGGTCGCAGACCCGTGTGGAGCTATTTCCCATTATACTATGCAGTGTGGAAATGGCAGAAAATGCAGGCCATCAGAGCCCGACGGGCGGGCTCTTGCCGTCTGGGCGGCCAAAGAAACGGCCGTGCAAAACGGTTGCCGCCCTCTCCCCCCTGTGATAGGCTATAGCCGCCTTTTCTGCACCAGATCCCCACTCGAAAGAACACTGCCCGGTGAAGAAAGACCGCCTCGATAAATTGCTGGTGGAACGTGGTCTGGTGCCGTCCCGGGAGAGGGCGCGGGCCCTGATTCTGGCCGGCAAGGTGGTGGTCGACGACCACGCCGTCGACAAGGCCGGTGCCCAGGTCGCGGCCGACGCGGCGATTCGTCTCAAGGGAGAAGACATTCCCTACGTCTCCCGTGGCGGCCTCAAACTGGAAAAAGCTCTGGACGAATTCGCCATCGAGGTGGCCGGACGGGTCGCCGTCGATGTCGGTGCCTCGACGGGAGGCTTCACCGATTGCCTGCTGCAGCGCGGCGCCGCCAGGGTCTATGCCGTCGACGTCGGCTACGGACAGCTGGCATGGAAGCTGCGCGAAGATCCGCGGGTGGTGAATCTGGAGCGGACCAACATCCGTGAGCTGACGGCCGAACAGCTCGGCGAGCGGCCGTCGCTGGCGGCCATCGACGCCTCCTTCATCTCCCTCGACAAGGTCCTGCCGTCCACTCTCGACCTGCTGACCGCCGATGCCGAGGTGGTTGCCCTGATCAAGCCCCAGTTCGAGGTGGGCAGGGGAGAGGTGGGGAAGGGGGGCGTGGTCCGCGATGCCCGCAAGCATGCCCAGGTAGTGGAAAAAGTGACGGAAACCGCCCGGACCCTGGGCTGCCGTGTCCTGGGGGTGACCGAGAGCCCTATTCTCGGGCCGAAGGGCAACCGCGAGTTTCTCATCCATCTGCGCAAAGGGGCCGACGCATGAACCAGGTCTTCTTCATCGGCGCCGGGCCGGGCGACCCGCAACTGCTCACGCTCAAGGGAGCGCAGTTGCTGGCGGTGTGTCACGCCGTCTTCGCTCCCACCCCCTTCGAGCAGACCTTCGCCGCTCATCTGGAGGGCAAGACGGTCCTCGTCCCCTTCGATTTCTATTTCGATGAACTGCTCGCCAGGGTCGATGCCCTGTGTGAGAGCGGGAACGTGGCGTTCCTGGTTCCCGGCGATCTCACCTTCTACTCGCCCTTCCAGGTCCTGGTCGATGCACTGGGCGAGCGGGCCGTGGTGATTCCCGGCGTGGGTACGGCGAACGCGGCCGCTGCCCGGCTGAAAAAGACTCTCGACCTGCCTGACGTCTGCACCCGGGCGGTGATCGCCTCGCCGCGCACCCTCGGCGACGGGGAGGGTGCGCTGTCCCTTCAGGATCTCGCCGCTCCGGGGGTAACCTTGCTCATCTACATGAACAACATCCCGCTGCCCGATCTGGCTGCCCAGCTCAAGGCCGGTTACGGCAAAAACGTTCCGATCGCCATCCTGCATCGTCTCGGCCTGCCGGGTGAGGCGGTGGTGACCGGTACCCTCGACGACATTGCCGGGAAAGCCGCCGGGCGTGATTTCTTCAACCTCTCCGGGGAGACCAGGCGACCGTCGCTGACCCTGGTCATTGCCGGCGAAACCCTGACCGCCACCGTCGACGGTAAATGGTGGGACTGGCGCCGTGAGCATGTCTGGAAGTTCCGCAACGGAGGTGAGCAATGATCCTGCGCCGGCTGGAGATGAAACATTTCGGTCGATTCGAGGATTGTGCCTTCGACTTCCGGCGCGGGCTCAATCTCGTCATCGGACCAAGCGAATCAGGGAAATCAACCTTGGCGGAGGCCATCCCCCTGGTCCTTTTCGGGACGCCCGACGGTGAGCGATTCAAACCCTGGGGAGGGAGTGCGGGCATCTGGGCCGCGGCCCTGGTGTTCGAGGAGGCAGGCCGGATGCTGCGCATCGAGCGCGATTTTCTCACCGGACGGGTCTCGCTCGATGAGACCGATGCCGAGGGACGTTCGCTGCACCACTTCAGCAGCAAGGCTAAGTCAGAGGAAGAGACTGCAGAGGGCGTCGCGTATCGGGCAGAACTGCTGCGACTGTTTGGCCTTGCCGAGGAGGAGCTGTTCCGTTTCGGGCTGTTTTTCGAGCAAGGCTACGCGAACCGGTTCGTTGTCGAAGGCGGATCCGGAGAATTCACGTCTCTGCTGGCGAAGATGGCTGGCAGCGAAGGGCGTGCTGCGCCTGCCGGTGAAGACGAACTCGAGGCGGTTCGACGGCGGTTGGCCGAGCTGGAGCGACTCTGGTTCGAAACCCGTGAAGCCCTCGCCAAGGGGAGTGACCTGTCCGGGAAGATTGCCGACCTGGAAGCTTCGGTCGAAGTGGATCGCGCCGATTTTGCCAAGGGGGAAGAATATCTGGCGCAGCTACGCCTGGAGCTCGAGGGGGCCGTGACTGCCGCCTCGCCGGCAGCCGGAAACGGTGCAAAGGCGGCACCGGCTACGGACCTCGAATCCCGACACCAGCAGTTGGAGCGGGAATTGGCAAAAACCGGTTTGCCACGGCAAATGCCGGCCGATCTGCCGGGCGTTCTGGTCCAGGCCGACGAAATCCGCCAGGAGATGATTACCATCCAGAAGGAGGCAGCCGAGCTGCGTCAGCAGCTGTTGAAGCAGCCCGCCCCATCCTGGCGGCCGGCGGTGTTGGCGACTCTGCTCTCAGTCCTGCTGGTCGCCGTTCTGGCCTGGTCGCATTCCGCCTGGCTGCTGGCGGGGCTGTCGGCCGGTGCCCTGGCGACAGCCGTCGGCTGGGCAATCTACCTCTGGCGTCTGGGTCAAGCGCGGCAGGAGCGTGGCCGACTCAAGGGACCGCTTCAGGTGCTGGAGGAGCGCCGGGAGGAAGCCCAGGCCCGCCTGGCCGGTCTTGATGACAGATTTTCCCGGCTCGGCCTGTCGCCGTCGGCGGTGGAGCTCGTGCGGATGCAGAAGAATCTGGAGCGGCATCTGCGGCTGCAACAGGAGTTGGCCGAGGTGGAAAGCGCCTTGGGAGCGGCGGGCTCCGGCGGGAATCCGGTCGCTGTTGGAGTGGTGGCAGGACGGAATCCGGCGAGGAAGGCACAGCCATCGACAGTGATTCCCCCGGAGAGTCTTCCTCCCCTCGGCAGTGAGGAATTTGCCGCGGCCGAAGCAGACCTTGCGGCGCTGGGAGAAAGACTGAAAAGCCGGGAGGCGAAACTGCAGGAGCTCACCCGCCAGGCGACAGAACGGGAAAGTCAACGGGCGTCGTTGCGGCGGATTGAAGAGGAAGGGGAGGCGCTGAGGCGGCGTGAAGCGGAACTGGCCAGGCGGCCGGTTGCCGCAACCCCTGCCGCCGCCGGCAGCATCCCGCCCGCGGAACTGACACAGCTCACCGCCGAGATCGGCCAGACCCTTGGGGTGTTGACGGCAGGCCGTTACACGGCGGTCCGTCTCGAGGAGGGAGAAGGCTGGTCCCTTCGCGGCGTAGACGGGGAGTGGCGCCCCCTGAAGCACTTCAGCCGGGGGACGGCAGAAAGCTTCTGTTTGGCCCTCCGGCTGATTCTCGGTCGGCAACTGACGGGCGACCGGCGCCTGCCCCTCCTCCTCGACGACACCCTGACGGGATTCGACCAGGCACGACTGGTCGACACGGTAAAGCTGCTGGAACGTCTTGCAGGCGAACAGCAAGTGATCCTGCTCTCCCGCGATGAAGCCCTGCGCAAGCGGGCGAACCGCGAGCGCTGGCACATAATATCGCTGGCAACAGAAACGACCCCAAAACCATCCAGGTCTCAGGAAAGGAGCGACGATGACGGGCAACTGCATCTTCTGTAAAATCATCGGCCGGGAAATCCCCGGTAAAATCGTCTATGAGGATGAGCAAGTGGTAGCCGTGGAGGACGTCAACCCCCAGGCGCCGCACCACTATCTGCTCATCCCGCAAAAGCATATCCGCACCACCCTCGACCTGACGACCGCCGATAACGAACTGGTTGGCCACATCTTTCAGGTCGCGGGGAAGCTGGCGCATGATCTGGGGTTTGCGGAGGACGGTTTCCGCATCGTCAACAACTGCAACGAAGGGGCCGGCCAGTCCGTCTGGCACATCCACTTTCATCTGCTCGGCGGCCGAGATTTCACCTGGCCGCCGGGGTAGAGGTAAGGAGTGTAGGCCGAATAGGGGAATGACGCAGAAGGCATATCGATAATTCTAAAGCGTTCCTCTTCCGGGGCCTGCCTTGAGGGTTTCCATCTTTTCCATTCTGGTTTTGCAGTCGATGCAGAAACGGGTGTAGGGGCGCAACTCCAGTCGCCCGATATCGATTGGCTCCCCGCATCCCTGGCACTGGCCGTAGCTGCCTTGGCGCAGGCGGTCGAGCGCTTCGTCGATGTTCATGATCTCTTCGCGCTTGCCGTCGCTGAGCAGATGCAGGAGCTCGCTGAGGCTGTCGGTGAGCCCCAGGTCTGCGACATCGGCCACTCCCTCATCCCTCAGGTTCGCCGCTTCCGCGTTCTTGCTTCTGACTTCCGCCAGCAGGTCCTCGCGTAGTTCGATCAGGCGCTTTCTGATGGTTTCCAGCCGCTGCTCTCTCATGGCCGTGTTCTCCCGGGTGATTGCTGTTTCATTTATAGCGTAGAACTTGAGCCGACATTGTCAATTGGGCGAAATCAGGGTTTTCGGGATTCTGCTT
>DASPGW010000186.1 GCA_035620395.1 Desulfuromonadales bacterium
CCTTTATCGCATTGACCATGCCGATGAGCTGATCGAGATGGGAATGGACGAATTTCTTCCCGGCCGCGGGGTGGCGGTGGTGGAGTGGGCGGAACGGCTCTCCGCAGGGGAGACGGCAACCCTGTCGGTCCACTTCGAACATGCCGGCGAAGATGCCCGACGGTTGACCTTCGCGCCCGGGAACGGGACGGGCGTGCGGCTTATCGAGCAGTTGCGACGCAGCTGGCAGCAAAGGGGAGGCGGGCAATGAAAGAGTTCGACATCGCTGTCATCGGCGGCGGCCCCGGGGGTTATGTGGCTGCCATCCGGGCGGCCCAGGCTGGCGCCTGCGTCTGTCTGGTGGAGCGGGACAAGGTCGGCGGCACCTGCCTCAACCGTGGCTGCATCCCGACCAAGGCTCTCTACAGCACGGCCCATCTGCTGCAGGCGATCCGCTCGGCGGCCGCGCACGGCATCGAGGTCGGTGAGCCGCGTTTCGATTTCGGCCGGGCAGTCAGTCGCAAGGACGAGGTGGTCTCCCGGTTGGTAGGCGGAGTGGAGCAACTGCTCAAGGGGAACGGCGTCGAAGTCTTCCACGGCGAAGCTTCCCTGGAAGGACCGGGGCGGGTTCGCATCCGCCGTCCCGACCTTACCGGACACATCCGTGCGAAGAAAATCATTCTCGCCACAGGCTCGTTGCCCACCTGTCCGCAAACCCTACCCGTGGACGGGAAAAATGTTTTGACCAGTAATGAAATTCTTGCTATTAAAGAGCTTCCAACGAGCCTGCTGGTGATCGGCGGTGGCTATATCGGCTGCGAATTTGCCAGCATTTTTGCCGCCTTCGGCAGCCGGGTCACTATCGTCGAGCAACTGCCGGCCCTGCTGACCCGCAGTGATCGCCAGGCGGTCCGAGAGGTGGAAAAGGCCCTCAAGGAGCGGGATGTCGCCATCCACACCGAAACCGCGGTGGAATCGCTCAAGATCGACGACGACGGTGTCACCGCCAGCTTTTCGGGCGGCCAGAAGATCCGGGCGGCGAAGGTTCTGGTGGCGGTCGGTCGCCGGCCCAACAGCGATGGTTTCGGCTTTGCCGAGGCCGGCATCCGGCTCGAGAAGGACGCTGTGGTGGTCGATGCGGGCATGCGTACCAGCGCCGAGGGGGTTTTCGCCATCGGTGATGTGACCGGCGGCATCCAACTCGCCCACGTTGCTTCCTATCAGGCGCAGATTGCCGTCGCCAACGCTCTCGGCGGCGACGAACGGGCCGACTACCGGGTGGTCCCGAGCACCATCTTCACCCTTCCGGAGATTGGCGAAGTCGGCCTTACGGAGGAGGATTGCAAGGCGAAAGGGGTGGCCGTCGACATCGGCCGTTTTGCCTACCAGGCTTCGAGCAGGGCCCTGTGCGCCGGTGAGACGCGTGGTTCGGTCAAGATCGTCGCAGCCGCCAGGGACGGCCGGATTCTCGGCGCTTCCATCGTCGGGGAGGAAGCATCGACCCTGGTGGCGGAGGTGGCCGTCGCCATGCAGCAGCAGATGACGGCAGCGCAGCTCGGGCGACTGATCCACTCGCATCCCACCCTCCCGGAAATGCTCAAGGAAGCGGCCGAGGATACGGTGGGAGAGGCCGTGCACAAGATTGGGCGCCGGGCGAAGGGCCGTCCCGGGGACGACCGCAAGTAGGACAGGCAGGCTAATTCGCGACCGCAATGGCCGCTTTTCGAAACAAAGGAGGAAAAGCCGATATGGCCCTGGTTGTGCAGAAGTATGGTGGGACTTCGGTCGGTAC
Source organism: Desulfuromonadales bacterium (assembly GCA_035620395.1). NCBI lineage: Bacteria > Pseudomonadati > Thermodesulfobacteriota > Desulfuromonadia > Desulfuromonadales > Desulfuromonadales bacterium. The sequence continues at coordinate 1,772 of DASPGW010000186.1, forward strand.
CATCGACAGGATCCGCAATGTCGCCCGGCGCGTGGCCAAGACCTACGACGACGGCAATGACGTGGTGGTGATCGTCTCGGCGATGTCCGGGGAGACCAACAAGCTGGTGGCGCTCGCCAACGAGACGTGCGAGTTTCCCAGTGAGCGGGAGTACGATGTGCTGGTCGCCACCGGCGAGCAGGTGACCATCGCCCTCCTTTCGATGTGCCTGCAGTCGATGGGGTACAAGGCCAAGAGCTACATGGGGCACCAGATCCCGATCCTCACCGACAGCGCCTTTTCCAAGGCGCGCATCGAGAAGATCGACGACAAGAAGATTCGCGAGGATCTGAAGAACGGCACCATCATCGTGGTGGCGGGCTTCCAGGGAGTCGACAAGGAGGGAAACACCACCACCCTCGGCCGCGGCGGTTCCGATACCTCGGCGGTGGCGGTGGCGGCGGCGCTCAAGGCCGACGTCTGCGAGATCTACACCGACGTCGACGGGGTCTATACCACCGACCCGCGGATTGTTCCCGACGCCTCGAAGATGGAGAAGATCTCCTACGAGGAAATGCTCGAACTGGCCTCGCTCGGTTCGAAGGTGCTGCAGATCCGCTCGGTGGAATTCGCCAAGAAATATAATGTGGTCGTCCACGTCCGCTCGAGTTTCAACGACAATCCAGGGACCCTGGTCATGAAGGAGGATGCCGATATGGAAGCCGTTCTGGTTTCGGGGATCAGCTATAACAAGGATGAAGCCAAGATTTCCGTCTTCCGGGTTCCCGACAAGCCCGGGATTGCCGCTCAACTTTTTTCGCCCCTGTCCCACGCCAACATCACCGTCGACATGATCATCCAGAACGTCTCCCACGAGGGGTACACCGACCTGACGTTCACCGTTCCCAAGGCGGACTTCAAGAAGGCCCTCAAGATCGTCGAAGAAACAGCCAAGGACATCGGCGCCAGCGGGGTTTCCTCCGACGAGAGCATCGCCAAGGTGTCGATCGTCGGCGTCGGCATGCGTTCCCACTCCGGTGTCGCCAGCAAGATGTTCCAGACCCTTTCCCAGGAAGGGATCAATATCCAGATGATCTCCACCAGCGAGATCAAGGTTTCCTGTATTATCGACGCCAAATACACCGAACTGGCGGTGCGCGTGCTGCACGACGCCTTCGGTCTGGCCAAGAAGGACGTCAAGGCGGAATAAATCCGCGGGGCGTGACGCGTGACGTGTGACATGTAGGGGCGCAGCATGCTGCGCCCCTGCACGTAAGGGGAATGAAGAAATGAGCCTGATCAAGCTGTACGACACGACCCTGCGGGATGGCACCCAGGCGGAGGATGTTTCGTTCCTGGTGGCGGACAAGATCCGCATCGCCCATAAACTCGATGAGCTGGGGATTCACTACATCGAGGGAGGGTGGCCCGGGTCGAACCCGAAGGATATCGCTTTTTTCAAGGATATCCAGAAGGCCAAGCTGAACCAGGCGAAGATTGCCGCCTTCGGCTCCACCCGCCGGGCGCAGACGACGCCGGAGAAGGATCACAACATCCGCACCCTGATCCAGGCCCAGCCGGACGTGGTCACCATCTTCGGCAAGACCTGGGACTTTCACGTCTTTGAAGCCCTGCGCATCAGCCTCGATGAAAATCTCGAACTGATCTTCGATTCCCTCGAGTATCTCAAGAAGCATGTAGCCGAGGTGGTCTACGACGCCGAACATTTCTTCGACGGCTACAAGGCCAATCCGGAATACGCCCTGAAGACCCTGCAGGCGGCCGAGCAGGCGGGGGTCGACTGCATCGCTCTCTGCGACACCAACGGCGGCACCCTGCCGCACGAGCTGCCGGCGATTCTCGCCACGGTCAAAAAGGCGGTCAAGACGCCGCTCGGCATCCACACCCACAACGACGGCGAGTGCGCGGTGGCCAATTCCCTGGTGGCCGTGGCCCACGGCATCGTGCATGTCCAGGGGACGATCAACGGCTTCGGGGAGCGCTGCGGCAACGCCAACCTCTGCTCCATCATTCCGGCCCTCAAGCTCAAGATGGGCAAGGAATGCGTCAGCGACGACCAGCTCAAGCGCTTGCGGGAGATCTCCCGCACCATCTACGAGCTGGCCAATCTGGTCCCCGGCAAGCACCAGCCCTACGTCGGCAACTCGGCTTTCGCCCACAAGGGAGGCGTGCACGTCTCGGCCATTCAGCGTCACCCCGAAACGTACGAGCACATCCGCCCCGAGAAGGTCGGCAACGTCACCCGGGTGCTGGTCTCCGACCTCTCCGGGCGCTCCAACATTCTGGCCAAGGCCGAGCAGTTCAACATCAACCTCGACAGCAAGGACCCGGTGACTCTCGAGATTCTCGAGGAGATCAAGGAGATGGAGAACAAGGGGTACCAGTTCGAGGGGGCCGAGGCGAGCTTCGAACTGCTCATGCGCCGGGCTCTCGGGACGCTGCGCCATCACTTCTCGGTGATCGGTTTCCGGGTCATCGACACCAAGCGGCATGAGGATGAGATGCCCTCTTCCGAGGCGACGGTGCAGGTCAAGGTAGGCGGCAGGATCGAACACACCGCCGCCGAAGGCAACGGTCCGGTCAATGCTCTCGACCACGCTCTGCGCAAGGCGCTGGAAAACTTCTACCCGCAGCTCAAGGAGATGAAGCTGCTCGATTACAAGGTGCGGGTGCTGCCCGCCGGCAAGGGGACGGCCTCGGTGACCCGCGTGTTGATCGAGTCGGGAGACAAGTTCGAGCGATGGGGGACGGTGGGGGTTTCGGACAACATCATCGACGCTTCCTACCAGGCGCTGGTCGATGCCCTGCAGTACAAGTTGATCAAGGACCAGGAACGTTAGCCGGTGCAACCGCCCCGCGGCACCCTTCTGCTGGTGGCGCTGCTGCTGCTCGGCCTCGTCGTCGCCTACGGCCGGGTGTTCTTCCTCGACAGGGAAGAGCCCCCGGCCTTTTCTGTGGATAAACGTCAGGGAATCGCCGTGTTGCTGGGAGCGGGATTTCATATGCCCGGTGTTCATCAATTTTCTGACGATGTCACGGTGCAAGGCGTCATCAAAATGACGGGTCTGGCGATCCGCTCCGGACTTTCGGAAAATCCATGCCTGACTCCCTCCCTTGCCGACGGCGAGGCTTTAAATATTGTCGTAATCGATGGTGAAGTGACTGAAATAAAAAGGTTCTGGATGCCGGCGGCACAGCGGATGGCGCTGGGCACCCCTCTGCATCCCGATCGCATGTCCCTCGCCGATTGGGAAGATCTTTCCGGCATCGGCCCCAGGATGGCCCAGGCTATTGAAGAGGAGCGTCAACGAAATGGCGATTTTGGCTCGCTGGCAGGGCTGGAGCGGGTCAAGGGTATCGGACCGAAGCGTCTGGCCGGCTGGAAGAGATTTTTTCAGGAGCCGGATTGATTTTTTAAGTACTTGAAAAACAGAGGAAAACTATAAGATAATAAATCTGGTCATATTTTTATTCCCTCCTTCAGGATAAAGCTGGCACGACTGGTGAAATAGGTAGTAGATACCAACCGGACGCAGCCAGTCAGACATCTGATCACATAAAAAGGAGGAACAGATCATGAAATGTCCCAAATGCAAAGGAAGAATGTACGCCGAAAAGTATTACGACTTCGTTCGCTCCTTCGATGCATGGAAGTGCTGTGCCTGCGGTGAAGTTCTCGATCCGACGATCCTCGCCAACCGTGCCCGCAACCATAACCTGTTCCTGGGTTGACCGCTCAGGACTCAGGCAGGCCGTATGATTGATCTTTTTGGGCCGGGGAAGTAGCTTCCCCGGCCCTTCTGCGTCGACAAGGCCCCGCTATCCCGCTTCAATTCCTTTTTTAGGCACAGTAACTGTCTGCCTCCGGGTCCTTGAGCCGGATGGCAAAGATCTGCACCCGGTCGGCTTCCCGCCGCTTCGCGAAGCACAGTCGGGCGATGCCCCATGCCAGCCGCAGCCACCTCGCCTCCGAGAGGAAGCGAGTGGTGCGGCGGGTCGGCGCACCTCAGTAATCGACGCCGGGCTGGGGTTCGATGTTCTTCCGGAAAGCGTGTTTGATCTCGCGCACCTCGCTCACCGTGTCGGCCATTTCGACCACCTCGGGGTGGGCGTCGCGGCCGGTGAGTACCAGGTGCTGCAGGGACGGTTTTCGTCGTAGCAGGTCGAGGACCTGCTCGAGATCGACAAGCTTGAGGTGCAGGGCGTTGTTGATTTCGTCGAGAATGAGCAGGTCAAAGCGTCCCGATTCCATCTTCTCCCGTGCCATGGCTATCGCCTCCTGGGCGTTGGCCCGGTGTTCGGCGAAGGGGTAGGGGTTGCCCTGGATGCCGCAAAATCCCTTGCCGGTGGCGGTGAGCTCAATCTCGCAGGCGAGCTTTTTCACCCCGTCCCACTCGCCGGCGTAGAGGTCCCCCTTCATGAACTGGATGATACAGACCCGCAGGCCGTGCCCGCAGGCCCGCAGGGCCATTCCCAGGGCGGCGGTGGTCTTCCCCTTGCCGTGGCCGGTGATGACGACCACCAGCCCCGTTTTCACTTTCGGCTCCAGCCGTTCTATCTTCAGCGGTTTTGATCCCTTGTCTGCCACCTGTTGCCTCCGTGCAAATGGCGTCTTATCTGTGGTCCCTCAGGGGCCCGGCAGGACGAACTCCGGCCCCTCTTCCTGCTCGCTCCAGAAGCGTGCCGCTCCCGGATGCAGGGGAAGCACTCCAATCCGCCCCCCCTCGGTCATGGAGAGGTCGCCGGCAATCGGATGCACCTTCTTCAGATTGCGCATCCCACCCTCGGAAAAGAGGACCGTCAGCGCCCGGTAGACGAATTCCTCATCGACACCGGCCGATGCGACCCACAACGCCTGGTCCTGGAAGGTCTCCACCGGATAGTCAAGCCCTCGGTAGGTTCCGGCCGGAATGATGGCGGGGGTATAGGCGGGATGCTTCTGGAAGAAACCCGCCTCCCGCGCCGCTTCACCCAGGTCGAGAAGACGGATAGGCGTCTCCCGGTTGATTTTTGTCAGTGAGAGGCTGGGAAAGCCGACCATCTGCCATAGAGCGTCGAGCCGACCGTCCTTGAAGTCCGTCGCCGCCAGATCGTAGCTGGAAAAATCAGGGATGATCGACTCCCACATCCCCAGGCTGCGGAAGAATTTTTCGGCCGAAAGTGCTGTCGCCGAGCCGGAATAGCCGACACCGACGCGCTTCCCCTTCAACTGGAAGGGGGAGGTGCAAGGGCTGTCCCTGGGGACGGCCAGGTGGGCACTGCCACCGTAAAGCCTGGCCACCCCCAGCACGCTGAAGAGCGGCCGGGGATAGTTCGGCAACTCTCCCCTGGCCCCGGCCAGGGCATCGTTTGCATAAACGATGGCCATTCCCGAGCTGCCTGATTCGACGCGCAACAGGTTGTAGACCGACCCCCCCGAACGCTGCACCGTGATGCGGGTGCCGGGGATGGCGTCTTCGAACAGCTTAGCCATCCCCCCGGCGAAGATATAGAATGTCCCGCCCTCCGGTCCCCCTTCAAAGATTACTCGTTCACGCGGTTCCCGACAGCCGCCAAGGATCAGGCCGAGCGCAAGGAACAGCGAGAATCCCAACCGAGTTCCCCGTCTGCAAGACGCTCTGACCACGAAAGCCTCCTTCCGATCCTCGTTCCGACCGTTCCGGTCGATGAACTCTCTCTTCATACCATTCTAAACCATTTTTCGCCGACGCCCCACCCTGCTTCGCAAAAAGTCCGTGTGCCCTGGCCCAGGGCGGCAAGGCAGACGGTCCTGAGCAACTCGGCGAAGGAAGAGCCGCCGCCAGAATGCCTCATCCGCGCCCAGCATTGCAAACCCTCACCGGGAGGTATAATGGACAGGAAGGCCATGGTTTCGAGGCAAGAAAAACACTTCGCCGGATGAAAGGAGAGACCGTTTGATGGCCATATACGCATGCGAGAGAAGACTGTTCTGCGCCCGGCTCGCCGTCAGCTGCTACCCCCGGGGCCTGAAACGAATCGGGTGAGACCATGGACAGCCGGCCTGTACGCATCCTCACCGCCGTCGCTCCCTACGACGGCCACGACGCCTCGGTGCTTGCCCTGAACCGCGCCCTCCTCACCGGCCCGTGGTCGGTGGAGGTGATCTACCTCGGCTTCAACATGCGCGGGGAGCAGATCAGCGAGGCAGCGCTGCAGGAAGGAGCCGACGCGGTGGCCGTCAGTTCCTACAACGGCGGCCACATGCAGTTCTTCCCCCATCTTCTGCGCCTGCTCGGCGAGGGGAGCGCCCCCTCGCCCCTCCTCTTCGGCGGTGGGGGCGGGACGATTCTGCCCGAGGAGATCGCCGCCCTGGAGGCGGCGGGCGTGGCGCGCATCTACGGTCCCGGCCAGCCCCTCGACGCCGTGGCCGCCGATCTCCTTGGCCGCTTGTGCGAAAAGGGGGCCCCCGCCGAACCGGAGCCGCCCGGTGCGGAAACCCTCGCCCGCGCCGCCGCCCGTGAGCCGGCTGCCCTCTCCAGACTGCTCGCCTTCGCCGAGACGCGCTGGCGAAACGGACCCGCCACCAGTGACGCGCCGGAGGGCTACCGGCTGTTCCTGGCGCAGGGGGCCGGGAGCCGAACGCCGGTGGTGGTCGTCACCGGAGAAGGGGGGGCCGGGAAGAGCACCCTCATCGACGAACTCGTCCTGCGCCTGCGTCAAGCCTTCCCCGAAAAGTTCCTCGCCGTCCTGGCCAACGACCCGACCCTCGATAGCGGCGACAGCCGAAGCGCCCTGCTCGCCGACCGGGTGCGCATGAACGCCGTCTACGACCGGCGGGTGCTGATGCGCAGCGTCGCCACCGGCTCCCCCTACCTCCCCTTGAGCCCCGCCCTGGCCGAAATGACCGCCTTGCTGCGCGCTTCCGGCTTCGATCTGGTGCTGGTCGAAACCCCCGGCACCGGCCAGACCGGCCTCGACCTGGCACCCCTGGGGGCCGATCTCGTCCTCTACCTCAAGACCCGGGAATACGGCAGCGGCTTGCAACTGGAGAAGGACCAGATGCTGCGTGAGGCCGACCTGGTGGTGCTGAACAAGGTCGATCTTCCCGGCTCCGAGTCGGCCTTCGCGGAACTCGGCACCCTCCTGGCCCGGCTGGGGCGGGAAGAGGCCCTGCACGGGGTGATGACCAAAACCGCTCGCGATCCCGGGGTAGACAGGCTCTTTGCGGAGTTCTGCGGCCGGCTCGGCTGGCCGCCTCCGGCGCCCACCGCCGGGGAGGAGATCTTCCGGCACGCCCGACAGGCCGCCCTCGTTCCCCACGGCCGCCGCGCCTATCTCGCCGAGATCGTCCGCACGATCCGGAACTATGACCGCTGGACCGCCGGGCAGCTCGACCTGGTGCGGCAGGACCCTGGCCGTCTCGAGCCCCTCGATCCGCGCTGCCGGCAGCTTCTGGAGAACTGGCCGCAGAGGTGGGAGGAGCTCTCCGCGCGGGCGGCGGAGAAGCTCGGCACCGAGCCGTGGACCCGCACGCCCAACGGCCTGCGTCTTCCCCGGGTGGCCCTGCCCGACCCCGCCGACCGGGCCGAATCGCTGCGCTTTCTCCTTGAGGAGGGGTTGCCGGGGGATTTCCCCTTCGCCACCGGCATCTACCCGCTGCGCACTCTCTCCGCCGGGGAGACGACCCGCCAGTTCGCCGGGCTGCGCGGCCCTGAGGAGACCAACCAGCGCCTGCACCTGCTCAACCGGGGGGTCGCCCGGCCGCGTCTCTCCATCGCTTTCGACGGTCCCACCCTGTACGGGGCGGACAGCGACGACGACCCGGGGAGCATCGGCAAGATCGGTGAGGGCGGAGTCTCCATCGACTCCTACGAAGACATGAAGCTGGTCCTCAGGGGCTTCGATATCGCCGAGATCAGCACGTCGATGACCATCAACGGGCCGGCCCCGATCCTCCTCGCCATGTACTTCGTGGCCGCCCAGGAACTCGAGGAGGAGCGCGCCGCGCGGCAGCTCGGCCGCCCCCTGGACGAGGCGGAGCGCGCCGCCCTGCGGCGGCGGACCCTCGGCCTGCTGCGCGGGACGCTCCAGGCCGACGTCCTCAAGGAGGTACAGGCCCAGAACGAGTGCATCTTCCAGCCGGACTTCGCCATCCGCCTGCTCGGGGATGTCCAGGAATACTTCGTCACCAACGACGTCCGCCGCTTCTACTCCCTTTCGATCTCCGGCTACCACATCGGCGAGGCCGGCGCCAGTCCCATCCAGGAGCTCGCCTTCACTCTGGCCAACGGCTTCACCTACGTCGAGCATTTCCTCGCCCGCGGCCTGGCCATCGACGCCTTCGCCCCCCAGCTCTCCTTCTTCTTCAAGGTCTCCCATGAGGCCGAATGGCTCGCCTACGGCGCGGTCTGCCGCAAGCTCTGGGCGGTGGCGATGCGCGACGTCTACGGGGGGAGCGAGCGCTCCCAGCGGTTCAAGTTTCACACCCAGACCTCGGGGCGGGCCCTGCAGGCCGAGGAGTGGGACAGCCTCAACCCCCTGCGCCAAACCTACCACGCCCTGCTGGGGCTGCTGGCGAACGCCAACTCGCTCCACGTCGACGCGGCCGACGAGCCGATGACCACCCCCGGGGAGAAATACGTGCGGCAGGCGGCGCTGATTCCCGGCTACCTGCGCGAGGAGGCCGAGGCCTTCGTCATCCAGAACCTCCTCTCCGGCTCCTACGCCTTCCGCACCCTGATGCGGGAGGTCCAGGAAGGGGTCCTCGCCGAGTTCGAGCGCCTCGACCAGCTCGGCGGGGTGGGGCCGGCCACCGAACAGGGGTACCAGCGGCGCTGCATCGCCGAGAACTCCGCCCGCTACGAACGGGAGCGCCGCCCGCCGACGCCGGAGCACCCCGGCCCCCCGCTGCGGCCGATCATCGGCTACAACGTCCACACCCTTCCCGCAGGCCATCCCGACCGCTACCCCAGAGTCTCCGAGGTCATCCGGCCGGGGCCCGAGGACTGGGAGCGGCAACTCGCCCGGGTGCGCGATTTCCGCCGGCGCCACACCGAAGACGCCCCGCTCTATCTGCAGCGCCTCAAGGCGGTGGCCCTGGGCGACGGCAACGTCTTTGCCGAGCTGCTCGAGACCGTCCGGCATGCCACCCTGGGGGAGATCACCCGGACCCTCTTCGAGGTGGGGGGGCGCTACCGGAAGATGGTTTGACGCCGACTCTGGGATTTGCCTGTAAAGCACGGGACCGGACCCCTTGCTCCCCCAATGGCGCCAAGGTCGCAATGAAATTTGAATACTTCTCGTGATGTTTTTGCGTTCTTTGCGAGCATTGCGCGAAACCGCCTTTTCCAGAATTAAAATCGTTGGAGGCGCGCCGCCGGCATGCTATAAGCGCCGGAGCAGGGTGCAGCTTGACGTAGGGAGGACATCTTGATTTCTGCCGCCGGTTCCGGGCTCAGCAAATCCCTCATCCTCAAGGGGATCCAGTGCGTCAAAGCCCTCTATCTGGCCAAAAACCCGCCCGATTTCGTCTTCCCCCCGCAACCCTCCCGCAAGGCCCGCTACCGGACCGGCACCGAGGTCGGTCTGCTTGCCCAGCGGCTTTTCCCGGGCGGCGTCGAGGTACCCTACGCGGAGCTTTCGGTCAGCGAGCAGGTGGCCAGGACCCGCGAGCTGATCGAGGCCGGGACAGCAGTCATCTACGAAGCCTCCTTCGCCTGGGATGGGATTTTCGTAAAAGTTGACATCCTGGTGCGTGCCGGCAGCGGTTGGGAGATCCACGAGGTGAAGATGGCGACTGCCGTCAAGGAGATCAACCTCGACGATGTGGCCATTCAGTATCACGTGCTCTCCCGCTCCGGGCTTTCGGTCTCCCGGGCCTTTCTCGTCCACATCGACAACAGCTACGTGCGCCAGGGTGCGCTCGACGTCCAGCGTCTCTTCGCCGGCGAAGATGTGACCGAGGCGGTTCTCGCCCGCCAGGGCGGGCTGCCGGAACTGGTCGAGCGCCTGCGGGCGACCTTGACCGAAAGCCATGAGCCGTCCATCGACATCGGCCCCTGGTGCACCCACCCCTACGAGTGCGACTTCATTCCCTATTGCTGGCGGCACATCCCCGAGGAGTCGGTCTTCTCCCTCAGCGGCAGCGCCGCCGACAAGTTCGCCCTTTACTACGCGGGGTTCGTTCGCCTCGAGGATGTCCCGCTCGACCGCCTCAAGGATAAGCAGCGTTTCGAGGCGGAAGCCACTCTCGGCCGGCAGGATACGATCCACCCGGAGCGGGTCCGGACCTTTCTCGAGAGCCTCTGGTACCCGCTCTGCCACCTCGACTTCGAGACCTTCGATACCCCCATCCCCCCCTTCGACGGCGTTCGCCCCTACCAGAAAGTCCCGTTTCAATACTCACTGCACATTCAGCTGCAGGAAGGAGCGCAAGCCGAGCATCACGAGTTTCTGGCGGCGCCGGGGCGCGACCCGCGCCGGGAACTGGCCGAGCGGCTGCTCGCCGAGATTCCTGCGGGAGCCTGTGTCCTCACCTACAACCAGGCCTTCGAGACAGGAGTACTCCGCGAGCTGGCGGTCGCATTCCCCGACCTGGCTCCGGCCACTGAGGCGCTCCTTGCCAAAGTGCGCGATCTGATGCTGCCGTTCAAGCGGCGTGACGTCTACCGCTGGCCGATGCAGGGGTCATACTCGATCAAGAAAGTCCTGCCGGCCCTGGTGCCGGACCTCTCTTATGAGGGGCTGAGCGTGGCCGACGGGCAGATGGCGATGCTCGCCTGGCACGAAATGGGTGCGACGGACGACCCGGTGCGGGTGGCCGAGATCCGGCGGGACCTCCTGGAGTATTGCCGGCTCGATACCTGGGCGATGGTTAGGATTCTTGACGAGTTGAAAAAATTGAACTGAAGCCGGGAGCGGGTCGGCAACCGGCTCGCTGCCTCCGGCGATTTACAGCACGGCCCGCGGCCGGGCCAAGGAAAGGAGAGACCATCTTGTCCAAGGAATCGACCGTCACCGTACGGATGTTCGGCGTCCTGCACACGCTCCGCAAGGGGAGCGGCCTGGCCTCTATCGCCGAGGTCCTTGTCCCCGCCGAGGGACGCCGGGCCCGGGACATCGCCCGCGAGCTCGACCTGCCTCTCGACAAAATCGAGGGGGTATTCGTCAACGCCATTGTCTACGACATCGACCACCTCATTCTTCCCGGCGACCGGGTCGCTTTTGTCCCGACGGGGGTTCCCGGTCCGCATCGCTTCATGCTGGGCGTCCACCGGGCCGGACAGGCCAGGGGGAACGAAGACTGAAGGCCGAAGCCTGGAGCAGAGAAGTCGCGGCAAGGAGCGCTGAGGAGGCCCGGGAAGTTTTCGCTGCCACCTGTTGACAAAGCGGAAATCGGCGTTAATTTGGTCTCGGAAACCGCTGATTTGTCGAGTTGATGGCCGGAAGTGCGCTTGCTTTCGAAAGGAGAAGTCTCATGAGTCAGGTGTCTTGCAGGTGGATTTTTCCATTCGTGCTCTTCCTGCTGCTGTCCCTCGCGGCCTGTGTCAGGGGCAAGGGCCAGACTCCTGCCGCTCCGGCAGAATCAGCGAAAACCGAAAAAGCGCCTCCCGCCCGGGCGGCGGCTGCCTTGAAGCCGACCGAGGGCAACAAGGCAACCGGCAAAGTCTCCTTCATTTCCCAAAATGGGGGGCTACGGGTCGTCGCGGATATCGAGGGTCTGACGCCGGGCAAGCATGGCTTCCATATCCACCAAACCGGCGACTGCAGTGCTCCGGACGCCTCTTCGGCGGGCGGGCATTTCAATCCGGGCAACACCCCGCACGGCGCTCCGGAAAGCCCTCCTGCGAAGCGCCACGCGGGCGACCTGGGGAATCTGGAGGCCAATGCGGAAGGCAAGGCGCATTACGAGATGGTGGATCCGGTCCTCTCTCTGGGCGGCCCGAACTCTATCGTGGGCAAATCCGTCATCGTGCATGCCCAACCCGATGACCTGAGCACGCAGCCGACCGGAAACGCGGGTCCGCGGCAGGCCTGCGGCGTCATTCGGAGCGGGGAATAGTCCCCATCCCGCCGCAAGACCGGGCCGGCCCCTTTGTCTTTCTGTTACCCTCTAAGGCTGCGGTAGCTGCTGCAGCTCTGCCGGCGACAGGCCCTGCACATACTCCAGCATTCCCCGCAGGGTGTTGCCGAGGAAAACGCGTTCGCGGGCGAAGATGTCGGACGGCAATTGCGTGATGTTTCGGTAAACCTCGTCCTGCTCCAGCAGCCAGCTGAAGAACACCTCTTCGCGCCGGGACTCCGGCATCGCCGCAGTTGCAGCCACCCCCTGGACCCACAGAAGGAGCTGGCGGCGGCCGATCTGCAAATGCTCCAGCGCATTGTCGACCTGGCCGTAATGGGCGAAGACCATGCGGCGGGGCGCCAGGGCGATCATCCGGTCGATGGAATCGAGGGCGACCTCCAGGAGGAAACGCGGCGGGGTGGCGGGGCGCATGTAAATCCCCTTGGGAACCTCGCTGCGCACCCCGGCCACCTCGCCGGCGAAGAGCAGATCGCCCAGCAGGTAGCAGCAGTGGTGCTGGGCATGTCCCGGCGTGAGAAAGGCGCGCCCGCCGGTCTCGCCGATTTTCTCTGCAAAGCCGATCTTTTCCTGCGGAACCGGCATAATCTCCCCGTACGCTTCGGCCAGTCCCCCCAGCACCTTGCGCGACCCCTGCCAGAGCTTCTCCGGCGCGATCAGGTGCCGGATCCCCTCGGGATGACAGATCACCCGCGTTTCGGGGAATTCGCGCAGCAGGGCACCCGTGCCGCCGGCATGGTCGATGTGGATGTGGGTCAGCAGCACGTAGTCGATGCGTTCGACGCCCAGCCGGCGCAGTTCGCGAAGCAGATAAGGGATGGTCGATAGCGGCCCCGGGTCGACGAGGAGAGTGAAGCCGTCTCCCCGGCAGAGCCAGGCGCTGATGAATGTGCGAAAGCCTTCAAGGGCCGGCTGGTCGAGGTCGATGCAGACCAGGTTGTCGAGGTTCATGCAATCCCCTTGCAGAGTGTTGTACACGCCGATATCCGGCCCCGTTCGGGCCGCTCGCGGTTCTGATTGTGGCGTGGTGAAAAGCGGTTTGTCAACGTCCGATGTGCGGATTGCGGGGCACCTGGAAGCTTGATGGATGTCCTTGCGTCTACCGGCAGGTGCTATAATTCCTCCAGATAAACTCCCGGCATATCCCCGGAAAGGAGGACCGATCAGATGAAAGCCAAAGCACTTTTTTCCGTTCTGGCCTTGTGCACGGCCTGCCTCTGCCTGGCGGCATCGGGAGCTGCGGTGCGCATCGAGGAGTGGGACGTCCCCACGCCCCGCTCCTTTCCCCACGATCCGGCCGTTGCCCCGGATGGGGCGCTGTGGTACACGGGGATGCGCGCCAATACCCTCGGGCGGCTCGATCCGCAGAGCGGGCAGGTGCGCGAGTACCCGCTGAAGACTCCCGATTCCGGCCCCCATGGGCTGGTGGCCGACCGGCAGGGAAACATCTGGTTTACCGCCAACGCCAGGGGGTACATCGGCAAGCTCGACCCGGGCACCGGCGAGGTGACCGAGTATCCCATGCCCGACCCGGCCGCCGACGACCCGCACACTCTGGTATTCGACGCTGGCGGGATCCTCTGGTTTACTGTCCAGCGCGGCAACTTCGTCGGGCGGCTGGATCCCGCCACCGGGAAGGTCGACCTCAGGCGCTCCCCTACCGCCGGTTCACGACCGTACGGGATCATTGTGAACCCGCAGGGGGTTCCCTTCTTCTGCGAGTTCGGGACCAACCGGATCGGCCGCATCGACCCCGCCACTCTGCAGATTACAGAATATCTCCTGCCGGAAGGGGCGCGGCCACGGCGGATCGCCGTCACCTCCAACGGCCTGATCTGGTACACCGATTACGCCCGCGGCTATCTGGGACGGCTCGACCCGAAGAGCGGCCAGGTGGTGGAATGGCCGTCGCCGGCCGGCAAGGGGGCTGCCCCGTACGGAATGGCCGCCACGCCAGACGGCGCCGTCTGGTACAGCGAATCGGGTGCCGAGCCGAATACCATCGTCCGCTTCGACCCGAAGACCGGGAAGTTCGCGATCTGGCCCATCCCCTCCGGCGGCGGGGTGGTGCGGCACATGGTAGCGACGCCGCAGGGAGATCTCTTCATCGCCTGCAGCGGCGTCAACAAGGTCGGGGCGGTGCGGGCCGAGTGAGGGGTGTCTGTCCGCAGACGGCAGGCGAGGATCGGTGCCGCTGAGGTTTTCCTTTGCCGAAACCGTCCTCGCTTGCTATCTTCGGCAGGAAAACACCCTCAGAAGGACTGGACCATGCCGATCCGCTTTCTGCACACCGCCGATATCCACCTCGGCAAGACCTACCGTAACTCCCCAGGCGAGGCCGAGCGCTTCGCGGACTTTTTCCGCTGTCTGGCCGGGATTGTCGCCGCTGCCGTTCGAGAGAAGGTCGACTTCGTCCTCATCGGCGGCGACCTCTTCCACACGGGGCAGATTCTCCCCCGGACCTTCGCCGCGGCCATCGAAATACTGCAGCCGCTCAAGGACGCCGGTATCCCCTGCATCGCCGTCGAGGGAAACCACGACTGGATCCATCGTCGGGACAGCATTTCGTGGCTGGAGGCGCTCTCGCAGATGGGCTATCTGCGCCTGTTGCGCCCGGCGCGCACGGGGGACGGCGGCTATCGTTTCGATCCCTTCGACGAGGCGACCGGCATGGGAGGGCACCTCGAGATCGGCGGACTCAACATCTACGGCCTCGGCTACCTCGGTGCCCAGGCCGGCAGCCACGTGCCGCGCATTTGCCAGGCGGTGACCACGGAGAACAATCTGCTCCTCTTTCACGTCGGCATCTGGCAGTATTCGCCGGTGGAGATCGGCAACATGCAGCCGGCGGAGGCTCTCCCGCTCGCCGACACCTTCGGCTACGTCGCCCTCGGCCACGGTCACAAGCCCTACGTCGTTGCCACCCCCGACGGCCGCCCCTACGCCTTCAACCCCGGCTCACCCGAGAGGGTCAATTTCGGCGAGGAGCGCTATGACAAGGGGTATTACCTGGTGACCGCCGCCGATGGCGGGTTCGTCCATGAATTCCACCGCACCGACCCCCGGCCGATGCTATCGGCGATTATCGACCTCGACGGAGCAGAGGATGCCGAGTCGGCCCTGTCGCGCTTCCGCGAACAGGTGGCGGTCCGGTGCGCCGGCCAGGAGGAGGCGC
The DNA here is from genome assembly GCA_035620395.1 of Desulfuromonadales bacterium. NCBI lineage: Bacteria > Pseudomonadati > Thermodesulfobacteriota > Desulfuromonadia > Desulfuromonadales > Desulfuromonadales bacterium. Next base: position 16,990 of record DASPGW010000186.1, read on the forward strand.
GCCGACCGCTGCTCGACCTCAAACTCACCGGCCGGGTCCGTTTCCATCCTTTCGAACTCGGTCGCGAGCGCCTGCGCCTGGCGCTGGAGGAGATCGCTCGTCCCCTGCACGTGGAAATCCGCAACCACCTCTCCCTGGTTGTCCGCAGCGGGGAGGGGGAATCAGTCAAGCGGAGCCTGGCTGAAATCGAGCGTGATGTGCTCTGCGAGTTGGTCGGGGCGAAAAGCGAGTACCAGGGACGGGAAGCTGGGTTGGTGGAACTCTCTCTGGCGATCCGGGATCAAGTGCTCAAGGGAGATGTCGACGGGGAAGAGTTGCTGGGGCTTCTGGGGCAGTTTACGGAGCGCTCTGGTGCAGGGGGTGGGTAATCGTGTTGCCTGGTTTCCCAAGTGTTTCTGTGGCTGGCGACGCCAGCCATTTATTTTCCAACGGCATGCTCCTTTTGGGAGGTTCCGTTCCGCAGGTAATGGCCCATATACCCGAGTTTGGATGAGATGATTTCTCCCGTCTCCTTGAGCAGGGGGAGCAGTTGGTGTTCCAGTTTCTCCGCCGGCATGCGGAAATCCGGCCCGAGTAGTGCCAGCACGCCGGCCAGCTCTCCGGTGCCGTTGAACAGAGGAACGGCGGCACTGGTGATTCCCTCTCCGACTCCGTGCTGATCGATGCAGACCCCCTTGTGGCGGATGGCGGCCAGTTCCTCGGCAACGGCTGCGGCAGGAGCTGTCTTGGCGGCGCGCCCTTTCTCTTCCGTGCCGGTATTTTCGCCGAAGGTGAGGAATACCTTTCCCGCGGCGGTCGAAGCGAGGGGAAAGCGTTGCCCGACCAGGGAGACGATCTTGACCTTCTGGGCGCTGTCAACCATGTCGAGGAAGAGGCCTTCCTCGTGGCGCCGGACCGCGAGATAAGCGCTCTCGTTGCACTGGCGAACCATTTGTTCCATCACTGGCCGAGCCTTGCTCAGAAGCCGCATGCGGGAGAGAAACTTCTGGCTCATCTCGTAGATGGAGAGACCGAGGCGATACTTCCCAGAGGTCTCTTCCCGTTCGACGAAGCCGCGGTTCTCGAAGGTTGCCAGCAGTCGGAAAACGCTGGTCTTGTTCATGCCCAGTTTTTCACTCAGATGCGAGATGCGGAATTCATCCGTCTCCTCGCTGAGCGCCTCCAGAAGGTCGAGGGCGTTTTCGACGGAATGAATGGAATAGGAATCTTTTTCTCGGCTGGTCAAGAGAGATCTCCTGGGCTGTGCGAAGGGGCGCCGTCCCGCTTGCGAAGTTGCGGGCGGCAGCTGATATGAAGACAGTGCATAAAAAATAATACGACGTTTTATTTAAGTCAACAAAGATTTTCACCTCGCCGCAAACATGGTCTAATTTGATAATTACTTGTTATTGCAAAAGAAAAGCCGGATATCTACGGGAAATTGCTCGCATGATGAGTGTTTAATTTTTGTTGATGACTATCGTCGACATCTTTTTGTCTTTTTTATAAAAATAATGTTCTAATTCTTGAAGGCGTATCGACGCTTTTCGAGCAAAAGGCACGAGGAGTAAGCGCAGTCGACAGGTGGGCGTTAGCAGGTACGGAGCGGGTGCTTGTAGCGAGGGCAAGGACGCAGGTGCTGAAGGGTTGACAGGGAAAAAGCTTTAACGACTGCGAAGAAGCCTTTCGACGATGGGGTAATCGGCCGGCAGGAGGGCAAAGGAAGAGAGCTCTTCCAGCGCGACCCAGCGGTGCTCGGCTACCTGCAGGTTGCGGATTTCGCCGGCCAGAGGATGGCACTCAAAGGCGAGAATCAGCACCGGCCCCCAGTCGTAGCGATAGTAGGCAGTCTCGATGATATCCCCGACGGCGACTTCCAGGCCCAGTTCCTCGAGGATTTCGCGGCGCAGGCAGTTGCGGGGTGATTCGTTGCCGTCGAGCTTGCCGCCGGGGAATTCCCACATGCCGGCATGCGGTTTTCCTTCGGGCCGACGGGTGATCAGGACGGAATCATCGTTGCGGATGACGGCGGCAGTAACGACCAGAGGCTGCATCGATTGACCTTGGGGAGCTGAAATGGTAGGTGCGACGGCTCAGTATACCGTTTCGCTGTCGGCGGCCAAAGGGTTTTTTGCTGACAGGCCGCGCCGGGATATGGTAATAGATGACCCGCCGACTTCGGTCGGGATTCTGAAGCCAGCGGGAGAGACGGAGTCATGTACAAGCTGTCAGAAAAGGGGCGGGGCATTCGCGACATGTTCGATGCCATTGCTCCCCGCTACGATCTGCTCAACCGCCTGCTGTCGCTCGGCATAGATCGACGCTGGCGGACCTTCGCCGTCGGCCAGTTGCAGATTCCCGCAGGGGGCCGGGTGCTCGATGTCGCCAGCGGAACCGGTGACGTGGCACTCGAGATCGCCGCGCGCACCCCCGCCTCGGTGCGCATCGTCGGCGAGGATTTTACCCAGGGGATGCTCGTCAGGGGGCGGGAGAAGATTGATAAATCACCTTATCGCGGCCGCATCCTGCTGGTCAATGCGCCTTGCGAATCGATGCCCCACCCCTCTGGTATCTTCGACGGAGTGACCATCGCCTTCGGTATCCGCAACGTGGTCGATCGTCTGGCGGGCCTGCGGGAGATGTGCCGTGTGCTGAAACCGGGCGGCAGGGCGGTCATTCTGGAGTTCTCCAATCCGCGTAGCCGCCTGTTCAAGGCCCTGTACTATTTCTACTTTCGCCGCATTCTTCCTTTTCTCGGCGGCCTTCTTTCCCAGCGCAGCGCTTACCAGTACCTTCCGGATTCGGTTCTGGAGTTTCCCGACCAGTCGACCTTCAAGGCACTGATGGCCGAGGCCGGCTTTACGGAGTTGAAACATTTTGACCTGACCTTCGGGATTGCCACGGTCTACGTCGGTAGCCGTCCCGCCTGACAGACTCTCCCGCTCCTGCCAGTCGCTATTTTTTCCCCCCCTGCAACAGTTCCTCGACGTCGGTAACGACCTTGCCGGGCAGCCCCAGAACCCGCTTGAAGATTCCCCGAACCTTCTCCGAAACCGAGGTGATCGGGATGGGGGTGACCTCCGGATCGTCGCTTTTCCCCTTGATGGCGAAGTGAGCGGTAATCAGGGCTTTTTCCTCGCCGGTCAGCAACCAGCCGGCAATCGGGATACGGGTGACGATCTTGTCCACCGTCCGCAGCGGTTTGACGCCGAGCACCAGATCCAGCTTCTGTTCAGCCAGGTCGGCGTCGCCGACCAGCGACAGGTTCATGGCGTTGCTGTCGACGAACAGGTCGTCGGTGGAGAGAATGCCTTTGCTCAGGTTGAAGTTGCCTTTCAGCCGGTTGAAGGGCATCCCCTCCTGGGACATGTCCGGGAGATTGAAGGTCAGTATCTGCGAGACGTTGAGCAGAGAAAAGACCTTGGACAAAAACGGGAACTTGCGCAACACCCCGTCCTTGATCTGCAGGCTGAAGCCGCCAAGGGAGGATTTCAGGAACTTGCTCCCCGGCTCCCCTTCCAGGTAGAAGTCCCCCTTCAAGGTGCCGGTGATCAGACCCCGCCGTTTGAAAAGCTCATGCTGCAGGGCCGCGGCATCGAAGTTTTCAAGATGCCCGGATATCTTCAGCAGGGACGAGCCGTCAGGTAGCCGGTCGACTTCCACCTGGCCGGTGCAGCGGCCGGCGCCGGCATCGAAATGGAGCGGGAAGATGGTCAACTTCCCGTCAGCAAAGCCGATTTTTCCCTCCGCATTCTGGAAATGCAAAGGCCCCAGGATCCCTTCCCTGACCCGGGCGTCGATCAGTACGGCGACTTT
>DASPGW010000187.1 GCA_035620395.1 Desulfuromonadales bacterium
AACAGGCACTATCTGCAGGCCGACCAGCAGACCGAAAAGAGCGAATGGTGGACGGTTCTGGTTGTCGACGACCAGGAGATGGTGCGCCTGGCCATCGTCGCCGCCTTGCGCAAGGAGGGCTACAGCCTTTTGCAGGCGAGCAACGGAGCGGAAGGGTTGAAGATTGCCCTGCAGCAGAAGCCGCACCTGATCATTACGGATACGGTGATGCCGCGGATGGACGGCTACGAGATGTTTCGCGCCCTGCAGGCCAATCTCGACACGCGCGACATCCCCGTCATCGCCCTCTCGTCGAAGGCGGCGGCGGAGGAAGAGGCAATGCTTCTCGAGAGGGGGTATTTCGACTTCGTCGCCAAGCCGATCAATCCGGTGCGGCTGACGGCAAGGGTCAAGCGGGCCCTGCGCCTCGTCTACGGGAAAGGCGAGCCGCCGGCACGGTGACAAAGAGGTAAGAGGTAAGAGTGGGCCGTCCGGGATTAGGCGGCCTTTCACTTTTTTCGGGCTGGAAGGACAGGGCTTCCCTGCCCAGGGCGCAGCGAGAAAGCCCCCTACCCGCGAATCACCCGGGCGGCAGGGCCGGAGAGGAGCCGTTGCAGCTCGTCATCGCCGACGGAGCGTGGCCGGTCGCGGTCGTGGTTGACGATGCAGAAGAAACCGAAAGGTTCGTCGAAGGGATTCAGAAGTTGGTGGGGATCCTCGGGGCCGATGTAGGCGGTGTCGAGGAAGCTCATCTCCCGCACCGTGCCGGCAAGCAGCACCCGGCCGCGGCCGCGGATGCAGACGACGACGTGCTCATGGACGTGTTTCTCGAGGGAGGAATGACCGCCCGGGGCGATCTCGAAGTAGCGCAGGTCGAAACGGGCGCTTTCGCCGCGGTTGCCGATCAGGACATTGCGGGCGATGGCCGCCCAGCCCCCTTCTTCATCCTTGTAGCGTTCGGCGATAACCCCTTCCCAGGTAAAGTCGGGGCGGAAGGGGTAGAAGGCGCTTCGGTTGTCGCCGCTGGCAGCGGCCGGACCGGCCCAGTCACAACTGGCGCCGGTGGCTTCCTCGCGTCCCGCCGGCGGAATCCAGTCGCAGGAGCCGGCAGGGGTGGTTTCGTCTTCTTTCTTCATCGCTGTTCATTCCCTGTTCATTGTTCGTCCAGCACCACCAGCGCCTTGAGCGACTCCCCGCCCCGGGCGGTCAGACGGAAGGCTTCGGCCGCCTGCGCCAGGGGAAAGCGGTGGGTGACCAGATCCTGCGCCCGGATGACGCCGCGGGCAATCAGCTCGAGAGCGTCGCGGGTGTCGAAGGGTCCGCAGGAGTAGCTGCAACGCAAGTCGATTTCGTTGAAGTAGAGGTGGTGCGGCTCAAGTTGAAGGAGAACGCCGGGCGGGGTCGGGGTGAAGAAGAGGACCGTTCCCCCCTTGGCGCAGGCGCGGATGCCGTCGGCCATAGCCTTCGGCGTGCCGGGGCCGACGATCACCCGGTGCGCCATCTCGCCGCCGGTCAGCTCCTTGACCCCTTCGGCAAGGCCGTGGCGGGAGACGTCGATGACCGCATCGGCGCCCAGATGCAGAGCCCTTTCCAGCCGCCAGGGGACGAGGTCGGCGACGATCACCCGGGCGGCGCCGAAGGCGCGGGCCACCAGCAGGTTGAGCATCCCCATCGTTCCCATGCCGGTGATCAACACCGTCTCGCCGGGCTGCAGGCCGGCCCGACGGATCCCCTTGACGCTGCAGGCCGCCGGCTCCACCAGGGTGCCGTCCTCGCACGAGACCCCTTCGGGCAGGCGCAGGGTGTCGGCGAGATTCTCCTGCGGAACCCGCACGTACCGGGCCATCCCGCCGGGATCGAGGCGGCTTTTCTTCCAGGTCGGGCAGAGCACGTGCAGTCCCCGCCGGCAGAGGTCGCAGACGAAGCAGGGGGCGTGGTGATGGACGAAGACCCGGTCGCCGGGGGAGAAGCCGGTCACCTCGGCGCCCACTGCCGCCACCGTTCCGGACGGTTCATGGCCGAGTACCAGGGGAGCCTTGGCGCGGATGTACCAGTCCATGACGTCGCCCGAGCAGACGCCGCAGGCGGCGACCCGCACCAGGATCTCCCGGGGGCCGATGGCGGGAACGGGATGCTCTTCGATGCGGATGTCATCGAAATCGTAAACCATGGCGACCGCCATGGTCTTCGGCAGGCTAGCCATCGACGGCCTCCGGAATCAGGGCGTACTTGGCTCCCTCCCCCCGCTGCAGCAGAGAGAAAGCCTCCTCCAGTTGCGCCATGGGCAGGCGGGCGGAAATCAGCGGGGCGACCCGAATGGCACCCCCGGCCAGCAGATCGCGGGCCTCGGCCACCGCGGCCGGGGTGAAGTGAAATACCCCCTGCAGGGTGATCTCATCGTAGTGCAGGCGGCCGGTGTCGAAGGTGACGGCGGTGCCGGCGGCGCAGCCGCCGAAGAGCAGGATGCGCCCCCCCTTGCGCACCAGGCGCGGGGTGGCCTCCCAGACCTCGGGCAGGCCGGTGCATTCGATGACCTGGTCGGCCCCGCGGCCGCCGGTGAGGGCGGCGATTTGCGGCAAGGCGTCCTCGCGCTCCACGTTCACCACCGCATCGGCGCCGAGCCGTTGCGCCAGCTCCAGGCGCTCCTGCCGCCGGCCGGTGACGATGACCCGGCCGACCCCGCGCTGCCGGGCCAGCAGCAGGTGCAGCAGACCGATGGGTCCGGCGCCGATGATGAGCAGGGTCTCGCCCGGGCGCATCGGCTGCACGTGGCTGCCGTAGACGACGCAGGAGAGCGGTTCGAGAAACGCCGCCTCCTCGAAGGAGAGATGGTCCGGCTTCGCATAGACGTTGCGGGCAACGATGTGGGCGGGGAGGAGGATCCGGTCGGCGTAGGCGCCGAGCACCTTGGTCTCCATGATGGTTTCGCAGAGATTCTCCTGGCCGGCCTGACAATAGAAGCAGCTGCCGCAGGGGGCCGAGTGAACGGCCATCACCGCATCGCCCGGCCGGAAACTGCTCACCCCGGCGCCGACGGCGGCGACGACGCCGGCAAATTCATGACCGAACGGGGAGGGGAAGGGAATCTTCGGGTGGCCGCGGCGATAAGCCTTGAGGTCGGTGCCGCAGGTCAGGGCGGCGCGGATAGCGACGAGCAGCTCCCCCTCTTGCGGGGCCGGATCGGGCAGGTTGCGGGTTTCGATACGGCCGGGGGCCGTGAGCATGTGGCAGATCACCAGGGTGCCTCGCGTGTGTGAAATGGGAGGCCATTGTAGCGGGAAGAGGGCCCGCTGGCAAGGGGCGATGCCCGCTGTGGCCCGTGAAAAAACTTGCCATTACCGATAGATGTTCTATAATATAACCAGAAAAGTAATAATTACCCCTTTTAATCCGCCGGAAGGAAGGGAGATTGCGATGAGGATCGACATCCTTTGCAAGCCGGAAAGCAGTCAACGATGTGAAAGAACGTTGGAAAATGTCCGTGAAGCGCTGAACAGCGCCGGTGTTGAAGCGGAGGTTCACGTCTTCCGCGATCGCCTGAAAATGATCGACCACCGGGTTTACGTGTCACCGGCCCTGCTGATCGACGACACTGTCCGGGTGGCTGGCCGGATTCCGGAGGTGAGGGAAATCACATCTCTGCTTGCCGAGCGGCCGAGATATCACAAGCGCATGGGCGAAGTGGCGTGACCGGAGCGCCCCAAGTGAGTCAAAAAACAGAAACGACCCCCGAAAAAAGGGGTCGTTTCTTTGTTGGCGCGGGCTGCATCCGCTCCGATAATTTCGTGCCTCGTGCCCTCGGGGCCCTTTACTCCCCCGGAACCAGCAGCCCTTCGGCCACCGCGAAAGCGACGATTTCCTCCCCCATCGCCCGGCTGAGACTGCCGGCGAAGATCTCTTGTGGTGAACGGGTTCCGTCGCTCCCCTCCAGCAATTTCAGAAAATCCTCCTGCAACGATTCACAGACGACTTCGGCACCGCGCCGCACGAAAAGCGCCATCGAGCCGACGGGGCGGAACAGGGCGGTGAAGCGCTCCAGGTCGGGTTCGCCCATCTCCAGCAGATCGAGAACCTCGTAGGCAAAGCGGACCAGCCGCACGGTCGGGGCCGTTCGCCAGCGGGTGGTCCAGGGATTGAGGCCGGCAAGCTTCTCCGGCGGCGCCGGCAGAGTCTCGACGCCGAGCAGGGTTTCGGCATAGTGGAAATGGTAGCGCAGCAGGTCGAGGGCGGCCGGGAGCAGCGACTCCCGCCGTTGCCGGCGCAGCTGGTGGCCGATGTAGTCTTCCTGCAGTTGCCGGACCTCGTCCGGGCGCCAGGCGTCGACGGCCAGAAAGCGCTGCTCCTCGATCCTTTTTTCCTTGAGCAGCCAGTCGGTGAACCCTTCGAGGAAAGGGACCGGTTCGGTGCCGGCCCCTTTGAGCAGGGCAGCGAAAAACCCGACTGCCCGGCCGAGGTTGTAGAAAAGATCGACGGCCGCCGCCAACCGCCGGCTCCGGCCCATATCGCTCTCGCTCCAACTGGCACTGTGCCGCAGCAGATAGGGCGCCGTGCTGCCGGCCTCGATGGCGAAGTCCTCGCGGTGCCGGTGCAGGGGGGTGCCGGGGAGAACGGCAAGGGGAAAGATGTCGAGATGGTTCGGCGTCAGTTGCAGCGCGAAGGTAAGGCTCCGGCAGAATCCCTGGTAGTCGTCTCCCGGCAGGCCGTAAATGAGGTCGATGCCGAAGGTCACCCCCTCGGCGGCGAGCAAGCGCAGCTGCCGGGCGAAGAGGTCGGGGTCGAGAGCGCGGTGCAGGCTGCGCAGAACCTCGGGCCGGGCCGATTGCAGGCCGATCTGCACCGAGCAGGAAAGGCGGGCGAGCAGCCTCGCCGTTTCCCGGTCGAGGTAGTCGGCCTTGGCCTCCAGGTGAAAATGGATGTGCGGGGCTTTGCAGGAAAGCAGACGCAGCAGTTCCCGGCCCCGCTCCGGCGGAAAATTGAAGGTGGAGTCGAGAACCCATACCTGGGAGACGCCGGCTCGGACGAAAAGATCGAGTTCCGCCTGCAGGCGTTCGGCGGAGAGTGCTCTGACCCCGTGGCCGCCGCGGGCGTCGTAACAGAAATCGCAGGCAAAAGGGCAGCCCCGACTGGTCTCCCAGAGAACGCCGCTGCCGGCGGTCGGCGTCAGAACACCGGTCAGCCAGGGGGAGGAGAGCTCGTCAAGACGAGCGACCGCCGCGCGCTCGGGGCCCGCAACGACCCCCGCGGCCGTCCGCAGGGTGAGGCCGGCCAGACCTGCCGGCTCAATTCCCTGGTCGCGGGCGGCGAGCAGGTCGCGAAAGGTGATCTCTCCCTCGCCGCGAATCACGGCGTCGAGTTCCCCTTCGGCCAGTACCCCCTCCGGATCGGTAGTCGCTTCGGGACCGCCGGCGAGCAGGAAGAGTTCGGGCCGACGCTGGCGCAGGCGGCGGGCGAGAGCGAGGACGCGGCGGCGGTTCCACAGATAAAGAGGGAAGGCGACCAGGTCGGGGCGACCGGCGAGGATCGCGGTCAGCATTTGCTCATCGTCCTCGCCCGGGAAGAGATCGAGCAGCCGGGTCTGCCGACGCAGGTCCTCCGGCAGGGCGGCGGCGAGGCAGGCCGCCGCCAGCGGAACGGCCTGGGCCGAAGGGCGAACGTGCAGGGTGGTAAGGACGATGTGCATCAGCAGCTCAATAGACTATGTCGGCCGGCGGCGCTTCACACAGATGGTCCGTGCAGGTGGCGATGCCGTGGCGGGCGAAGATCTCCCGGTATTCTTCGAAGCGGCCGGCGAGATCGCCCAGGGTCAGATTGTAGCCGTAGTGCATGACATGGCTCCTGGTTTTGAAGCTCATCGGGCTCTGTAGGAAAAGGAGCGATTCCTCGGCGCCCGGCTCGATCAGGATGATGTCGACTTCGGGATACTGGCGGCGGTAGGCGGCGAGCGCCATGTCGAGCTTCTGCTTGGTTTCGATCCGCTGGGACTGCTCCCAGGCAAAGGAGATCCCCAGTTCGGCCACGCTCGAGCACTGGCCGGAAGAAAGGGAGGGCAGGCAGAATTTCTCACGGTCGTTGACCATCGGCACCCGCGGGTTGATGACCACAATCAGCTTGGCGCCCCGCTCGATGGCGATGTCGAGGTGGGCCACCCGGCCGACTGAACCGTCGACATAGAAGTGGCCGCCGACCAGGTGCGGGCGAAAAAAGACCGGGATGGCGCAGGAGGCGGTGATTGCCTGGCAGATGTGGATGTCGCGGAACCCTTCGCTGCCGAAAATGACGCGTTCGCCCCGGTCGACGTCGATGGCGGGGATGTAGAGCTCGGTGTGGAGCAGGTGAAAATCGTCATGAATCCCCGCCTCGCGGAAGGCTCGGCAGAGATAGTTCTGCATCGGATCCAGAGAGAAGAAGCCGGCCGGGAACTGCTCCTGCAGGATATGCAGGAGATCGACAAAAGAAAACCTCCAGCCGCTGCGCCGGAGGTTGCGGAAGATATGATAAAGATTTCTGCAGACCTTGCCGCAGTCGGCGAGGATTTCCCGCATGTCGAGCCGGTAGATGTCGGCGCGGGAGAAGTTGAAGACGTGGGCCTCGTTGTTGGCGATAGCGGTGTACAGGCCGGATGGGGAGATGCGATTGGCGACCAGGGTGGCGACAACGGAGCCGGCACTGATCCCGACGTAGATATCGAAACGGCGGGTCGAAAATGCCGGGGTGAAGAGCCGGTCGAGGGCGGTCAGGCAGCCGATCTCGTAGGCTGCCCCCATGATGCCTCCGCCCGCCAGCACCAGCGCCGTCTTTCCGTGTTCTGGGTGCATAGATTTGCGTTCCTCAACTCTTTGCGCGGACCTTGATTTTCGGCTTGCCGTCCTCGGTCACCACCCGGAATTCCACTTCCCGATCGCCGAACTTGTCCCGGATCTTTTCCTTCTGCCGTTCCAGGAAGGCGGCAATCTGTTGCCGATCCGGAATGGCGATTCCGGTTTTGTGCATCCGGCCCGCTTCCAGAAGTTGCCGGTAAACCGTTTCGACGTCGTCATGCGCGGCGGACACTGCGGCCGCTGCCGATTGCCCCCCTGGAACGGCCGGGGCACGCTGCAGGTGGCGGGGATAGCGGCTCTCGTCCATCAATCGCAGGATGCGGTCCCAGTGGCCGGAATAGCTGTGATAGCGGGTGGCGAGGTTCTGATACCTGAAGCGCAGATCGGTCTGCATGATGCGCCGGTTGGCAAAACGCCGCAGGCGAAGAGCCAGGTCCTCCCGTGCCTTGACCGGCTCCCGCTTCTCGATGCCGGCAAAATACTGCTCGTAGAGTATTTCCAACTCTTTCTGGCCCTGTTCGAGGGCGTTCAGTTCATGGGCGATGGCGTCGCGGTCCTTCATTCGTGCTCCCAATGAGCAATAACTATACTGTGAGATTCGGGCTGTTGCAAAGAAAAAGCCGCGGTTTAGGCGGTCTGCGCGGGGCATGCGCCTGTGGGGCATAAGCCTTGACTCCCCCGGGCCTTTCCATGATAATGAAGCCCTTTGCGAATCCAGAATCGGGGGATAATCATGTACGAGGGGAAGATAGCTGCCGTCATCCTCGCCGCCGGCCGCGGGACGCGGATGAAGTCGGCGCTGCCGAAGGTCCTGCATGCCGTGGTCGGACTGCCGATGGTCCTCTTTCCAGCGCGGCTGGCCAAGGCGCTGGGGTGTGACCCGACCGTGCTGGTCGTCGGTCACGAAGCGGCGGCGGTCAAGTCGGCGCTGGCCGGCGAAGGCCTTCAGTTCGCCCTGCAGGAAGAGCAACTGGGAACCGGACACGCCCTGCTCTGCGCGCGCGAGCAACTGGCCGATTTTACCGGGACCCTGCTGCTGCTGTGCGGCGACGTGCCGCTGCTGCGCGCCGAAACGCTCGAACGCCTTCTCGCCTTTCATCAGGCGCAGACGGCTACGGTGACGGTGCTCACCGCGGAGATGACCGACCCGCACGGCTACGGCCGCATCGTCCGCGACGGTGAGGAGGTGCTGCGCATCGTCGAGGAGAAGGACGCCTCGCTCAAGGAAAAGGCGATCCGCGAGATCAACACGGGGATTTACGCCTTCGAGGCGCCCTTCGTTTTCGAAGCTCTCGGGAAGGTGGGCCGGGACAACGCCCAGGGGGAATACTATCTGACCGACGTGCTGGCTCTCGCCCGCGCCGCCGGCCGCAAAGTCTGCGCCCTGGTGGCCGGCGACCCCGAAGAGACGATGGGGATCAACGACCGGATACAACTGGCCCGGGCCGGCCTGCTGATGCGTCGCCGCATCAATGCGGCGCTGATGCGCTCAGGGGTCACCCTGGTCGACCCGGCGACGGCCTACATCGAACCGCAGGTCCGCATCGGTGAGGATACGGTCGTTCATCCCGGCGTCCACCTGCGTGGTGCCACCGTCATCGGCCGCGACTGCCTCATCGAGCCCGGCGCCATGCTCATCGACAGTGCTCTGGCCGACCGGGTCCACATCAAGGCCGGCTCGGTCATCGAAGGTTCCGAGATCGGAACCGGCTCCGTCATCGGGCCGATGGCCCACCTGCGCCCCGGCAATCATCTGGCCGGAGAGAACAAGGTTGGCAACTTCGTCGAGATGAAGAAGGCCCGCCTCGGCCGCAAGAGCCAGGCGAGTCACCTCACCTATATCGGCGATGCCGTGGTCGGCGAGCGGGTCAACTTTGGCTGCGGCACCATCACCTGCAACTACGACGGCGTCAATAAATACCAGACCACCGTCGGCGATGACGTCTTCGTCGGCTCGGATGTCCAGTTCATCGCGCCGGTCAGCATCGGCAGCGGCAGCGTGATCGGCGCCGGCTCCACCATCACCAAGGATGTCCCCGCCGACGCCCTCGCCATCTCGCGCAGCGAGCAGAAGAACATCGAAGGCTGGGCGGCGAAAAGGCGCGCCAAACGGCAGAAAATCAATTGAACGTGCAGGGGCGAGGCGCCGCCTCGCCCTCCGCGAAATTTCCAGCCGAAGGATTTAATTGCTATGTGCGGAATCGTCGGTTACATCGGTCAGCAGGAAGCCACCCCCATCATCCTCGACGGCCTGCGCCGTCTCGAATACCGGGGCTATGATTCGGCGGGGATTGCCACTCTGCAGGACGGCAAAATCGAGATCCGCCGGGCGCAGGGGAAACTGGTCAACCTGGAGAATGTGCTGCGCGAACGGCCGCTGGCGGGGAGCTGCGGCATCGGCCATACCCGCTGGGCGACCCACGGCCGCCCCTCCGAGATCAACGCGCATCCCCATTTTGCCGGCGGCATCGTCGTCGTACACAACGGCATCATCGAGAACTACCTGACGCTCAAGGAGCGCCTGATCGGCCAGGGGCACACCTTCAACTCGGAGACCGACACCGAGATCATCGCTCACCTGGTCGAGCAGCACTTCAAGGAGTGCGGGGACTTCGAAGCCGCCGTCCGGGCCGCCCTGGCGGAAGTCCGCGGCGCCTACGCCGTCGCCATCCTCTGCCAGCAGGAGCCGGGCAAGCTGATCGCCGCCAAGCTCGGCTCCCCTCTCGTCGTGGGGCAGGGGCAGGGGGAGCACTTCGTCGCCTCCGACATCCCCGCCATGCTCTCCCACACCCGGGAGATGATCTTTCTCGAGGACGGCGAAATGGTCGTCTTCACCACCGACGGGATGCGGGTGACCGACCTCGCCGGAACGCTCCTCGCCAAGAGCGTCAAGACCATCACCTGGAGCCCGCTGATGGCAGAGAAGGGGGGTTACAAGCATTTCATGCTCAAGGAGATCTACGAGCAGCCCCGGGCCATCGCCGACACCATCGCCGGCCGCATCCGTGATGAGCAGGGGGACGTCTTCCTCGACGGCCTCAAACTCGGCGATGCCGAGCTGCGGGCGGTGGAGAAGATCTTCATCGTCGCCTGCGGTACCTCCTGGCACGCTGGCCTGGTCGGCAAATTCCTCATCGAGAAGCTGGCACGTATTCCCGCCGAGGTCGATATCGCCAGCGAATTCCGCTACCGTGATCCTCTGGTGACGGCCGGAACACTGACGGTGCTGATCAGCCAGAGCGGCGAGACCGCCGACACCCTGGCGGCCCTGCGCGAGGCGAAGGGGAAGGGGGGGCGTGCGGTTGCCATTTGCAACGTGGTCGAGTCGTCCATCGCCCGGGAGAGCGACGGCGTCGTCTATACGCATGCCGGCCCCGAGATCGGCGTCGCTTCGACCAAGGCCTTCACCACCCAGCTGGTGGCCCTCTTCCTGCTCGCTCTGCGGCTTGGGCGGACGCGCGACACGCTCTCCGCTGCCGAATGCAGCCGGCTCACCGAAGCCCTGCTCACCCTGCCGCGCAAGGTGGAGGAGACGGTCGAGCTTGACGCCGCCATCGAAGAGGTGGCCCGCACCTTCATGGGCGCCCGGGATTTTCTCTACCTGGGACGCGGCAACCAGTATCCCATCGCCCTCGAAGGGGCGCTCAAGCTCAAGGAGATCTCCTACATCCACGCCGAAGGGTACCCGGCCGGCGAGATGAAGCACGGCCCGATCGCCCTGATCGACGAGCAGCTGCCGGTGGTGGTCATTGCCCCGCGCAACGAGACCTACGAGAAGGTGATCTCCAACCTCGAAGAGGTGCGGGCGCGCGGCGGCAAGGTGATCGTGCTCACTGACGGCCCCGGCGAGGAGCTGCAGGGGAAGGCCGACGTCGTGCTTACCCTGCCTTCAATCGTCGACGAGCTGATGCCGGTACTCACCGCCGTCCCCCTGCAACTGCTCGCCTATCACATCGCCGTCCTCAAGGGGACGGACGTCGATCAGCCGAGGAACCTGGCGAAGAGCGTGACGGTGGAGTAAGAGGGGAAGGCAGTTGAGGTTCGGTTCAACATCGCCAAGCATGGATCAGAGAATGACGTAGTCACACCGGCCGCAGCGCGGCCTTCAACCAGGGAGGGGGAAAACATGAAAGTACCGCAGGTGACCATCTACGCCAAGAGTGCCGGAGTGGAGATCGGTCCGTACGAGAAGCGCAGCGACGGGCGTCCGCCGGAGGGGCGCATCGTCCTGCGCTTCTTCCGCATGGAGAGCGGGGCGGCGGCGATCCGTTTCGTCGCCGAGCCGGCCGAAGGGTTCGAGCTCTACCGCAAGATCCACAAGGTCTTCCGCGATGGCGGCAAGGAGACGCTGAACCACCGCTTCGAAGGGAGCGAGGGGGAGGTCGTCACCCGCCTGACTCTCGACCGCTTCGAGCGGAGCGGCAAGACGGGCTATGCCTTCTCGGTCCAGCGGGGGGAAGAAGAGATCAACGTCCCGGCGAACGCCGAGCGATTCCTGCACGCCGCCGAGTTCCTGCGCCATCTTTCCCTGGCCCAGGCCTGGGTCGAGGAGCCGGAGCGGGCACCCCGGGAGTAAGCCGGTACCTGAATCCGATCGAAGAGCGGGGTCGTGCGCGGCCCCGCTCTTTTTTATGCCTGGACAGACGGCGGGCAAGTGGTTTACATGTCTGACCGGGGGTGTTACTATCCC
>DASPGW010000188.1 GCA_035620395.1 Desulfuromonadales bacterium
ACCACGGGGAAATCCTGCAGATGGTCGAAGGTGAGGGGACCGGCTTCGGCGACCTCCTGTTCGAGTATTTCGTAGATTCCCACCACCTCCTGGGTCATCAGAAGGATCAGGATAACCACCGGCAGGACGAAGACCAGCATCACCGCCGGCGTCATGACCGCGGCGGAGAGCAGATGCCGATGTCCCAGTCGGTTGCGCAGGCGGCGGTAGAGGGGAAAAGTAGCCAGGCCGATGATGATCGCCCAGGCCAGAGAGCGGAGGAACGGGCCGAGGATGGCGAAGACCAGGTAGAGATAACCCAGCAGGGCGGCGAAAGCGACCAGGGCAAAAAATACCTTGCGGTCCATGGCGATCCTTTGGAGGGGTAAGGGTCGAGGCGGAGCTAGCCCTGGCGGTGAACGGCCAATGGCCCCCAGGCCTGGTCGACCGGCATGACTTCCAGTGCATTGACATTGACGTGGGACGGCAGGTTCGCCACGAAAAAGACGATCTCGGCGATGTCCTCCGGCCGCAGTGGCTCGGCTCCCTGGTAGACTTTGGCAGCGCGCTGCTCATCCCCCTTGAAGCGGACCTGCGAAAACTCGCTCTCAGCCATTCCCGGCGCCAGATTGGTGACCCGCACCCGGGTGCCGAGCAGGTCCGCCCGCAGGTTGCGGGAGAATTGCAGGACGAAGGCCTTGGTTGCCCCGTAGATGTGCCCACCGGGGTAAGGCCAGCTGCCGGCGGTCGAGCCGATGTTGATGATGTGCCCGCGGTTGCGTGCCACCATCCCGGGCAGCAGCGCCCGGGTGCAGTACATGACTCCCTTGATGTTGGTGTCGACCATCGTTTCCCAGTCGTCGAGATCGGCCTGCCAGGCCGACTCCAGCCCGAGGGCAAGACCCGCGTTGTTGAGCAGGACGTCGATTTCCGGCAGACCCTGAAGCGCGGCGGCAACCGCCCGTCGCTCACGCACATCGAATACCAGGGCCGCCGCGACGGCGTCGCCCAGTTCCGCCTGCAGGCTCTCCAGTCGCTCCCGGCGGCGTCCGGTCAGGACCAGCCGCCACCCGCCGGCGGCGAAACGCCGGGCGCAGGCGGCGCCGAAACCCGAGGTCGCTCCGGTGACCAGGATTGTTTTTGTCATTGGCCGCTCCTCCTTCAGCAGATTGATGACACGATGAGAACGGGGAGATGGCCCCCGACTCTCCATGAATCCTTATTTGCGCCGGCCACCGGGCCCCTTGTTCCGGACGGGCGGCCGGCGCTCGGCGCCGCCTTTGGGGCCTGCCGTTTTTTGCGGCAGGGCCTCGCTGACCTTGATGATCCGGTTGATCAGCCGGGCGCCATCGAGGGTGGTGATCGCATCCTTTGCGTCCTTCTCGCTGGCCATTTTAACATAGCCGCAGCCCTTGAACTGGCCCGTTTTGGCATCGGTGACCAGATGGATGTAGGCGACCTTGCCGACCACGGAAAAGAGTTTCCTGACCTCTTCTTCGGTGGCTTCCAGCGCGATATTCGTCACATAAAGATCTTTGCTCATCGTTTTCCCTTTTTTCGGTCCCGACGCCCCAAAACCAGGAGGGTATCCGGAGTGCAGCCAACCGTGGATTGTGAAGCCCACGGGATCATAGCACATTAGCGAACGAAAGACATCGGCAGGATCATACCCGGCCTGATTCTTCTTGCGCCCGATCACTCTCCCGGCTACCCTGAACCCGATTTTTGGGCAAAAACACCAACGAACCGGTCGCCAGGCAGAAAATGCTTTCCCGCTCGACGCTTGCCATCACCTGGATCAAACCCGTCCTTGCCGAGGAGCAGTGGGAATTCTTCCATCATCCCGACAAGCAGGACTTCTACCGCCGTCACGGCATTGACTGGGAGCGGCTTTGTGCCGCCTTCGAGCAGGGGGAGTTGACCCCCTGGCCCCGTTCGGAGCGGATTGGAAACCTTCCGGTCCATCTCGCCTACCACACTTACGAAGATTACCTGAAATACCTCGCCAAGGCCAGGCGGGGATACCGGATCAACTATTCCAGAATGGAGAACGATCTGCAGCGATTCGGCGGCTTGACCCTCAAAGCCCCCATCGTGCTCTGTGGCGCCGAGGAGGCTCTGCTCTTCTCTGGTTACCGGCGGCTCTGCCTCGCCTGGAACTACGGGATGCTGCCGGCCGTCTGGCGGGTGCCCATCCGGTCGGCAGCAGCCCCTTTGCGACCCTTACCCGACGCCAGGTGAACATGCACGACCCCCACGAATTCCTCCGGGCTCTCACCATAGTGCTTTGCGTGGCGGCGGTTACCACCGTCGTCTTCCAGCGCCTGCGCCAGCCCGTCATTCTCGGCTACATCCTCGCCGGTCTGCTCATCGGACCGCACGTGCCGAGTCCGCTGGTTGCCGACAGCTCCGTCGTGCGAACCCTCTCCGAGATCGGCGTGATCCTGCTGATGTTCTCTCTCGGTCTCGAGTTCAGTCTGCGAAAGCTGGTCCAGGTCGGCCCCACGGCAGCCCTGACGGCGGTGGTCGAG
>DASPGW010000189.1 GCA_035620395.1 Desulfuromonadales bacterium
TTGGAGGCCGAATATCCGGCAGGGATCGACGCCGAGTTCGTCGCCCAGGTGAACGAGTTCATCGACCGGTATCGCCCCGCCCTCAAGAAGCTCGCCGAGTGATGGAGTATCTCACGGCCCAGCAGGTCCTCTTCATCCACCACCGTCTGGTCACCGCTACCGGCGGCTCCCACGGCGTGCGCGACCTCGGCGCCCTGCCGGCGGCCGTGGCCCGCCCGCAGGCGACCTTCGAGGGGGTCGACCTCTATCCGGACCTCTTCGCCAAGGCCGCCACCCTGTTCGAATCCCTCATCCGCAACCACCCCTTCGTCGACGGCAACAAGCGCACCGCCGTCTCCGCCGCGGGCCTCCTCTTGCGCCGCAACGGCTTCGCGCTCGCCGCCTCACCGGAGGAGCTGTACGCCTTCACCATGGCCATGGCCACGGGCGAAGCCAGCCAGGCCGAGGCCCGGGTGTGGCTGGCCACCCATGCCCGCAGGACGTAATTGGATGCTCTGGTGGCGCTGGAAACGCTCACCGGGCAGGTTTGAACCTGCAGCCGGCCGTTTTATCCTGTCTTCTGTATAATATTGGCAGATAAGCGGGTCTGTGCCGCCGCCGAAAAGGAAGCGAATTCCATCATGACGGACAAGGAACCGGGTTTCCAGGAAATTTACTCGACCTTTCAGCCGCGGATACTGGGCTATCTCTCGCGCATGCTCGACAGGGACGAGGCCGAGGAGCTGACCCAGGAAGTTTTCGTCAAGGTCGACAAGGCGCTGAAGGAATTCAGGGGCGAGGCACAGCTCTCCACCTGGATCTATCGGATTGCGACCAACGCCGCCCTGGACCGGCTGCGCAACCCTTCTTTCCGGCAACGCGGGAGGGAATGCGTTCCGGTCGATTCATCTGCCGAGAGCACGGCCGAGCTCCAGGACAAGAATGTCTGGACCGGCGAAGCCCGGCAGGATGTCGACCAGCAGTTGATTCGCCGTGAGATGAACAGCTGCATCCGGGAATATGTCGATCAACTCCCCGAAGATTATCGGACGGCCCTGGTCCTCAGCGAGGTCGAAGATCTGAAGAACCGTGAGATCGCCGAGATCCTCGGAGTCAGTCTCGATACGGTGAAGATCAGGCTGCACCGGGCCAGGGCCAGGCTGAAGGAGAGTCTGGGCAGCCACTGCAATTTTTACCTGGATGAGCGAAGCGAACTGGCCTGCGATCGCAAAAAGCCTGAAGAGCGCTGACGGCCGGCGCGATATCCCGATTTTCCCCTCCCACAATCTTGAGACCTCATACTCACTGCCTCCCCTGATCTAATCCCCTAAAAAACCAAGAAAGCCGGTATCGCGCCAAGCCCGCAGAGAACACCAAGGAAAACCGGGCGGTTTTTGGACTCATGCCATGGGACTTGATCTGCAACAGCACCTGGATTTCTTTGCGGCCTTTGCGCCTTTACGCGAGCAAGTGTCAAAAATGCCGGCGCCTGTATCCCTTTGCGTTCAGGTCCCGTCTAAAGGGTTGAAGGCAGCTTATGCCCCTCAGACCCTGCTTCGCGGGGAATTCGAGGAGCAGCCAATTACCCCGACCAGGAAAGGAGATGCGAGATGGCTACGGAAAAAACAGGCCACAATGGACAGGAAGAGCAACGGACGGCAACGTCCTGCTGTTCGCCGAGGAAATTCGTGAAAATGATGGCCAGGTGCCGCAAGGAGATGAAAGGGGGTTGTAGCGCCACGATGCAGGAGATGATGCAGCGCGGATGCTGCCGGCCCGAGGAGAAGTGATCCCTTCAGCCGGCCAGCCGGGCCATGGCATTCGGCCCGCGGTCCAACTCTTTTTAACCCGGGAGAGCAGGATGACTCAGGAGAAGAATGATTACGCGAGAGGTATTGGGACACTCACAAGACTCGTCGGTGAAAAGCAGGCTGAGGCGATCATCGCCCGTTTCAGACTGCTGAGCCCGGCGTTCGAGAACGAAGCCATATCCGTGGTCTTCGGCCGGACATGGTCCAGAGAGGCGATCGACCCCAGGACGCGGTCCCTTTGCAGCGTAGGTATCCTTGCGGCACTGGGCCGCCATGGCGCGTTGCGCATTGTATTCGGCATCGCTCTTGAAAATGGCGCATCCGTTGAGGAGATAACAGAGGCGTTGCTGCAGGTCGCAATTTATGCAGGATACCCGGCCGCGCTCGATGCGCTTCCCGTCCTGGCGGCGGTGCTTGAGGGGTCCGGCCGGGAGCCGATGGTGGCAGGCAGCTGAACTGCCCGAAAAGCCGATTGCCACGACAGACGAATACGGCGGCCGCTACCGCAGCACTTGCCTTCTCGCCTGGCCCCGGAGGGCCGACGGTGAGCCCAAAGAGGATGAAGTGCTGGAGTTGGACCAAGTCAGGGGCAGTTGATGTACACTGTTTAGAAAGGCACAGGGCTGTCTGCGTTTGCAGTATCCGAAATTGGGCAGCCTGCCCATTTGATTCCAGGTCACTGGAGGCCGCATGTACCTGTTTTTTGACACAGAGACAACCGGAGTTCCCCGGAACTACAAGGCCCCGGCATCGGACCTGAAGAACTGGCCGAGGCTGGTCCAGATTGCCTGGCTGCTCGCCGATGAAGAAGCGCACGAAGTCTCGAGCGCCGAATACATAGTAAAGCCCGAAGGCTTCAGCATCCCCAAAGATGCCGCTGTGATCCACGGCATCACTACCGAGTTCGCGCTGCGAAATGGAGTCGACCTGCAGTCCGTCCTCGCTGCCGTCGCAGCGGCTGTCGACAAGGCGTCCGTACTGGTTGCGCACAACATGCAGTTCGACGAGAAAATCCTCGGTGCCGAGCTCTTGCGCGCCGGTTACCCGAATGTCGTTGAAGCAAAGAACCGAAGGTGCACGATGCAGGCGGCAACAGACTACTGCCGCTTGCCAGGCCCCTATGGGTTCAAATGGCCGACGCTGCAGGAGCTGCACCTGAAGCTCTTCAAGGAATCCTTCGAAGGCGCGCATCGGGCGCTCGCCGACGTCCGGGCTTGCGCGAGGTGCTATTTTGAGCTGAAGCGCCTCAAGGTCATGGCCTGACCCGGACGCTGCCCCTGACCGGCGGAGCCGTGTTCGCTCCCGGGGAGGCACAGGCTACCCAGGAGAGCACGGGAGAGCCGGGGACCGTGGTTCGGCCAACAAGCTTCCAAAGTTACAGCGTCCCCGGCACGCATGTAGAAGGGAATGTTCGTATGCGCGACGTGATCCTCCATGCCTTCAACTGGCCCTGTTCGGCCGTGGCCGCCCGGGCGCGGGCCATCGCCGCAAGCGGCTACGGCGCGGTGCTGCTCCCCCCGCCGCTCTACAGCGACGAGCACGGCGCCGACTGGTGGCAGCGCTACCAGCCGAAGGACTACCGGGTCGTCCGGTCGTTTCTCGGGGACAAGGCCGAGCTTATGCAGGCCATCGAGGCCCTGCACGACGAAGGCGTGCGGGTCTACACCGATCTCGTCTTCAACCACATGGCCAATGAAAAGGGGCGGCGGGACGATCCCTTCAACTTCCCGGGGGAGGCGGAATTGGCGCGCTACCGCCGCGAACGCACCTCCTTCGAGCGCGACCGGCTCTACGGCGACCTGGACGTCGGCCTGTTCAGCCCCTGGGACTTCAACCCGGATGGGGACATCCACAACTGGAACGACCTCCACGAATCCCAGGAACACCGCCTCTCCGGCCTCCCGGATCTGGACCTCAGCGACTGGGTGATCGAGCAGCAGCGCAGCTGCCTGCTCGCCCTGAACGATCTCGGGTTCGACGGCTACCGCATCGATGCCATCAAGCATCTTCCCCGCGAGCACATCCTGCGCGTCTTCCAGATACCCGAGATGGCAGGGGAATTCGTCTTCGGCGAGGCACTCACCGCCAACGACGGGGAAGAGAACCTCTTCCTCTGGCCGCTGGTCGACAGTACCGCCATCTCCTTCTACGACTTCCCTCTGCACGAAACCCTGCGGCGCGTCTTTTCCCCTGCGGGAAGCATGCGGGAGCTGGTCGACCCGGCGGCCTGCCGCCAGGCGCTCCCCTGGCATCGGGGGGTCACCTTCAGCATCACCCACGACATCCCTTACAATGACGGCTTCCGCTGGCAGATGCTCGACCCCCGGGACGAGTTTCTCGCCAACGCCTACATCCTCGGCCGCGACGGCGGCGTCCCCCTGGTCTTCTCCGACCACAACGAGAGCGCGGACAGGCACGGCTCTGATCGCGACCGCTGGAACGAGGCGTGGCGTCGCGCCGACACCGTCGCGATGATCGCCTTCCACAACGCGGTGCACGGAACCAGGCAGCGCTCCCTCTTCGAGCATGACGGGTTCATCGTTTTCGCCCGGGGCGAGGGCGGCATCGTCGCCATCAACAAGACCGCCGAGTGGCAGCACCCGCGCCTCTGGACCTTCGGCCTGCACCACGGCCGCTACCGCTGCCTGCTGCACGGCTACGACATGCAGGTCGCAGACGACCACCTCGAGCTCGCCATTCCACCCCGGCAGGCGCAGATGTGGCTGCACCAGGGGTAAAGGGCCTGACGCCGGCCAGCAGTTCCGGGGCTGTTCGGCGTATTCCGCATGCGAAACGACCCTGCCGGTTCACCCGTAACGAGAGACGACCCTGAGCTCCCGTGAAAAAACTTACTTTCTCTCCCGGTTTGCTGGTAAGGTGATAGGTGTTACGCTCGGGCTTGCCAATCACCGACGGGGAGACAGAAGAATGGACATTTGCAGTCTTTGCCAGGAACAATCCAGGAAATCCCATAGCGGAAAACCCCACCAGCATCTGCAGAAAATGGAAGAAGAACGAAATTTTACCGGGTCACGACCGGGTGGGTTCACGGAGCAGGATTACCAATGCCTGCAATGCGCAGCCAAATTTACCCACAGCAAGGATAAAAATAATTTTGGTTGGACCCTCTGGCGGGGTTAGGCTGAAGCAGGGAACCATGAGCGCTCAGCAGGTGCTGCAGCCCGGTTTTCGGGGCTGAACTTGCCCGCATGGGGTTCCCGCGCTTCAAAAAGTACAAAGGAATCGCCCCCAACGACCACGCCACGACCTCGTCCGCTCACCCCGAAAATCCCCCGCTTCTCCTCATAAACTCCGCACAAGTCAGAACCCCCCGAAGAGCGGCCCCGCCTCGAACCGGCGCTTCCACTCGTCGTAGCCGATGACGTAGTTGTAGCCGCAGACGGTGGCGAGCTTGCGGCCGGCAAGGATTTCCCCGATGCGGCGGCCGCCCGCCATGGTGCGGTCGGCCGGGCCGTAGGGGTTGTACTTCATGCCGTCGCCCGCCAGAAAGACGTAGTCGCAGATGAAGAGGGTCTCCTCGAAGAGGTAGAGGGTGAAGCCGGGGGTGTGGCCGTCGACGTGGAAGGCCTCGATACCGTGCTGGACGAAGTCCTCCGCGAAGGTGCCGTCGAAGGTGAAGGGGCGGCAGATCGCGTGGACCGAGTCGTCCCGGTGGATGCGCACCTCGGCGCCGAAGAGTTCCCGGTAGAGGTTGCAGGCGCCGAGGAAGTGGTGGTGGGTGAAAAGAACCGTCTCCACCGGCGCCAGCGAGGCGTCGAAGGAGGACGGACAGTCGATCCAGCAGGCGCCGCGGCCCGTCTCGATGCGGTAGGCGGCGTGCTCATAGCCGAGGGCCGGCTGTGAATTGAGCCGTGTCACCTTTTCGTTCACCGGCGTGGCCGCCACCCGGTAGCGGGCCGAGCACTCCTCGGCGGTGATGAAGCGCTCCTTCGGCGCCCCGCAGAAGGGGCAGCGATCAGGATGAAAGCCGACCATGTTGAAACCGCAGGCGAGGCAGACGTACTGCTCCTTTTTCATGGGACCTCCTCTCCAGGTTGTCAGGAAATTCCATTATTGCACCCCCGGCGGAAACCGCAACCGGCCGGCGCCGGGGAAGAGAAAAGACAGGGGGGCAGGCCACCCGGTCAAAACAATCGCCGGGTGGTACAATGGTTTCGAGGCCGCTTCACAGGAAAATTCCGGTGAAGGTGTGAACACTACATCCTGAGGGTCACAGAATGAGCGAAAAGGCCCGCATAGTTGCTGCTCTCGGCGAGCGCCGCCTGCTCCTGCCGTTTCTGCTGAATGAAGCGCTGGCGGCGAATGACCGCGCCAAGTATCGCCTCACCCTCCTGCAGACGGCCAAGGCCCGCGCCGATGCCCCGGAGGGGGCGTTCTCCGATCTGCGCACGGAACGTCTCGCCTGCGGCGTCACCGAGACCTGCTTCGACGAGGTCGTGGCCGGAGCGGCCCGGAGCGGGGCCGACACCTATGCGCTGCTCCATGCCGGCGAGGTCTGCTCGGCGCTGCGGGATGACCTGACGGCGATGCTCGCCCCCTTTGCCGCCTTGCAGAAACCGGAGGCCACTGCCTTTCAGGAGCGGCTGCAGCAGCTGTCAGGGACACCCTGGTGCGCCGGGGACGGCACGATCACGGCAGGAACCATTGCCTCCCTGACGTCAGGAGATCCCGCCCGCGGCGACAGCCTGCATCTGCTCATCATGGAGATGCACAAGGGCCTGAACCGGCTGCAGGCCGAGATCGCTACCGAAAGCGTTGACGGCGCTCTCGCTTACGGCCTGCGGGGTGAGGACCGCTCCCTAGTCGCCGCCTTCATGAAGGGGGTCAACCGGACGCGGGCGCTCAAGTTCGACCATCCGGGTCTCGGCACCACCGCCACCCGCTCCGGCGGCAAGCTGATCCTGCAGAACGATATCGGCACCACCGACGCGCACGTGCTGGTGGTGCATGTCGAAGCCAGGCGCGTGACGGTGACCTGCAGCGACAATCATCTGCCCCGCCTCCTCTTTTTCCAGGGGCTGTTCGCCGCCCGGGGTATGGCCTGGGAGGATGTCCACTCCCGTACCGACCAGGCCTTCGCGGGAGGGGTCTACCACCTCTGCGTCGGGACGTACGAGGCGCCGGGCAAGAAAGAGCTCAGGGCTTTTCTGACGCACCTCGGTTCGCGCCTGGTCTTCCTGATCGACTGGAACCGGGCCCGCAAGCGGTTGCAGCGTCTGGTCCCCAAGGCGGATGCTCTTTCCCTGCTCGCCTGGGCGGCGGGGGAAGACGTCGGTCACATGGCCTTTCTCAAGGCCGGCGGCGAACGGATGGTCTTCGACGCCCTGCAGTTCGTGGCCGGGGGTACCCTGACCTACGGTGTCACCCTCGCCGAACTGCTCGGCCGGGAAGCGGCCGTCTCCTACCTGCGCTTCATCCTCAAGGCTTGCGCCCTGGGCCTGATTCAAAACCGGCCGCTGGCCCTTATCCGCGACGAGGCGCGGGTGGAGCTGTACAAGTATTACCACAGCGCCCAGCAGAACCTCCTCGACCTCGCTGGCAACCATGCGGCGCTGGCGGTCGAGATCGCCACCGCCATCCGCGACGGGCTGCTCACCGTCTCCCGGCCCGAGACTGTTGCCGGCTTCGAGCGGATCGGCCAGCGTGCCAAGGATTGGGAGCGCAAGGCCGATGAACTCGTCATCCGGGGCCGCGAGCTGGCCCGGCAATCGGAGCAGGCCGATGCCATCCGGCAACTGCTCGAGGCCGCCGACGACATCACGGACGAACTGGAGGAGGCAGCCTTCCATCTCACCCTCCTGAAGCCGGAGAGCCTGGCGGCAGAGATCCGCCGGTCGCTGGCCGCCCTGGCCCGGCTGCTGGTCGAAGGGACGCAGGAATACCTGAAGGCGATCGAGAACGTACGGGGCATCCACCGTAGCGGCTCGCCGGACGACATGCGCGACTTCCTCGAGTCGATTCACCGCATCATGGCCATCGAGCAGCAGAGCGATACCACGGAGCGGGCGGTGCGCAAGGCGCTGGTCGGCGCCGCGGAAGATTTCCGGCAGGCCTTCGTCATCGCCGAAAGCGCCAGGAAGCTGGAATCGGCCGCCGATGCCCTGATGCATGCCGGCATGCTCCTGCGCGACCAGATTCTCGGCCGGGTCATGGTGAGGCGATGACGCACGACGGCATTTTCAGGATCGCCCCCCGCCGCATCGGCGTCTCCCGCGGGAGCGCGGATGAAATGGGGGTCAAGGCCTTCGATCTGGCGCGCCTGGCGCGTCTCGGGCTTCCCGTGCCGCCGGCCTTCGTCCTGGGAACCCTCCACTGCCGCCGCTGCTACCGGGCTCCGGAACGCTGCCGCAAGAACCTGACCCGCCTGCTGGAAGAGCAGACGCGCTGGCTCCAGTCGGTGACGGGGCTGGGGTTCGGCGATCCCCGCCGGCCGCTGCTGGTTTCCGTCCGCTCCGGGGCGCCGGCGTCGATGCCCGGCATGATGGATACGCTGCTCAACATCGGCCTCTGCGATGCGACGGCCCGCGGCCTGCTGCGGATGACCGGCAATCCCCGGCTGGTCTGGGATTCGTACCGCCGTCTCATCGTGAATTTTGCCGAGGTGGCCTTCGGCGCCAGCCCGCAGCCGTTCGCCGCGGCGCTGGCGGTGGTGCTCGGCCGGGAGCAGGCGGAGCGGCCGCAGGACCTGGACTACCTGAGCCTGGCCGAGCTCACCCGGACCTACCTCCAGCTCTTCCAGGAACTGACGGGAAAGCCGTTTCCCCAGAACCCTCCGGAGCAGCTCGAGCTTGCCGTGCAGGCCGTGATCGCCTCCTGGAACGCTCCCCGCGCCGTCGAATACCGCCGCCTCTATGAACTGCCCGACGAGCTCTGTACCGCGGTCACCATCCAGCAGATGGTCTTCGGCAATGCGGGAGGAACCTCGGGTGCGGGGGTGGGGTTCACCCGGGATCCGGATACGGGCGAGAAGAGGCTCTACCTCGATTTCCTGTTCAACAGCCAGGGGGAAGACGTCGTCTCCGGGCGCGCCACCGGTTCCGACGCCGAGCGGCTCTTTCCGGCCCTCCCCGAAACCGAACAGACCCTTCTCGGCATCGGGGCCGCCCTCGAGCAGGCATACGGCGACGCCCAGGAATTCGAATTCACCATTCAGGACGGGGTTCTCTACCTGTTGCAGACGCGAACGGCCAAGCGGACGCCGTGGGCGGCGCTGCGGATGGCGGTCGAACAGGTCGCAGAAGGGCTCATCGGGCCCGGCGAAGCGCTGGCCCGTCTGCATGGCCTCGCTCTTGACGACATCGGGCGCCAGCGGCTCGCCACCGGGGAGCAGGAGCCGCTCTGCCAGGGGCAGCCGGCGGGCATCGGCGTGGCCATCGGCCCACTCGCCCTCGACCTTGAGGCCGCCCGCCGGTTTGCCGCCGAAGGGCGGCCGGCGGTGCTCGTCCGCTTTGAGATGACCACCGCCGACATTGCCGGCATCGCCCTCGCGGCCGGCGTGCTGACGGCGCGGGGGAACCGCACCTCCCATGCGGCGGTGGTGGCGCGGCAACTCGGCAAGGCGTGCGTGGCGGGTTGCCGCCCCCTGCGGATCGAGCCGGAGCGGCGGCGCGTCGCCTTCGGCGAACGGACCCTGGCCGAAGGGGAGCCGGTCACCCTCGATTCCAACACGGGACGGGTTTTTGCCGGCGAAGCGCAGCTCGCCATCGATTATCCGACGGTCTGGCTTGCGGAAATCCGGAAATGGCAGCAAGCCGGTCGATGAGCAGGGAGACCAGGTCGGGGCGAAGGGCGAGCTGCAAGAATGGTGGAAATAAGCCTTCCGGAGAGCTACTTCTGCGGGTTTTTCGGATAATCGAAAAAGACCTGGGTGCCTTGCCCTGCCGCCAATTCGGACCAGGCTGCGATGTCGAGATCGATGCAGACCACCCCGCAAGTTGGGATGTTGTCGATTTTAGTGCGGTTCACCACGTTGTTCAGGTCGGTGAAGCCCGGGTTGTGGCCGACCATCATGACGTGCTGGCATTCGTCGGTGAGGCCGCGCAGGATCCCGAGCAGGGTTTCCGGTGAAGCCTCGTAGATGGCGTCGACTTTTTCGACCTTGTCCTTGGCGAAGCCGATCTTGCCGGCGATTATCCTGGCCGTCTTGGCGGCGCGCCTGGCGGGGCTCGTCAGCAACAGGTCCGGCATCATCTCTTTTTTGGCCAGGCGTTTTCCCATCAGGGGCGCGTTCTCTTCCCCTCGCTTGCTCAAGGGGCGGTCGATATCCTCCAGCAGGGGATCCTCGCGGCTCGATTTGGCGTGCCGGACCAGGGTCAATCGTTTCATGACGGCTTATTCTCCTTTACCATTTTGAGAAAGGGTGACGGACGAGATTGGCGTTGTAGTAGCGCGGATCATGGGAGACGTCTTCGCCGGCCCAGTCGGGAAGGGAAAAGGCCTGATCTTCGTCGGCCAACTCCACCTCGGCCAGGGTCAGTCCCTGGTTCTCCCCCAGAAACTCATCCACCTCCCAGACCAGGCCGGCATGCTCGATACGGTAGCGGTATTTTTCGATCAGCGGCTGCAGGCAGAGGGTGTCGAGCATTTCAGCGGCCTCCCGGGGGGGGATCCGGTATTCGTACTCGGCCCGCGCGATCCCCTTCGAGGGGCCCTTGATGGTCAAAAAGCTCTCCTCCCCCACGACCCGCACCCGCACGGTGCGCTCCTTTTCGGCCACCAGGTAGCCCTGCCGGTAAAGCTTTCCGGTGGCTCCCCTTTTCCAGGCGGTCCCGTTCACCAGAAATTTGCGTTCGATCTCGGTCGGCATGTTCCTGCTCTTTTCTTTCTGGATTTTACTTCGTGTTCTTCCCGTCTTCGCGTGAGACTGCTTTTCCAGGTTTATTCGGGCACAGATGGGTCCGTCGGCGGCGGAAACAATTCCTCGAAGAGCCTGCGGTTCCTGCCCCGGCAGAACCCTGCGAAGTGCGTCTTGAATTCCTTGCGCACCCGCTGCTGCTGTTCAGCCAGGCTGGCCACCAGCATCCCCATGGCGATGAGGGTCGCGGCCGGGGTTTCTCCTTCGTCGACCATTTGTTGACTGAATTGCCGCAAGGCGGCCCCCTGCACCTCCAGGTCCTGAAAGGCGCCGAGGTTCTCTTGCAGAAGCTTCAGGGCAGCGATGAGCTTATTGACCTTTTTGACCGGATAGAGCGGCTGGAAAAACTCCAGGAGGTAGCGCAGTTTCTTGCAGCTTCTGCGCAGTTGGTGCAGGTCCGTGGCCGGCGACGCCTTGGTGATCGCCTTCCCCTGCCTGACGACCCGCCGGTAGACCCGCGCGATCTGCTCCCCCGCAACCTCACTGACCGGCCGCCTGGCATTGGCCAGGGATGTTTTCGCCGGGACGTCCGCCTCCAGAAAAGCTCGCCAGCCATGCATCAACTGCCGGTAACGGTTGGAATCGAGGGCCTTGACCAGCGCTGCCTGCTCCTTTTTCTGATGGCTCTTCAGGAAATCATGCAACGGCTGCAAGTCGTTCTGCACTGCCTGCGGCAGTCTGGCCCGGTAATCCGGCAAGTGCAGCAGGTAGACGTCGAGGTCGCGGGTCGGGCCGGTGACCTCCCCCAGCCAGGCAAACCCGGTGCGGAACCGCTCCAGCGCCTTTTTGGGGAAAACGTCCCGGATCTGCCCCAAGGCAGTGCGCGTGCGGCGCACGGCAACCCGGAAATCGTGCAGATATTCAGGGCCGAGGTCGGCCATGGCCCCGGCTTCGTTGGCCGTCAGGGCGCCGAACTGCTGCAGCAGAACGGCTTTGGCGGCGGCATCGGTCCGCATGGCCGCATCGAGCGGTCGACCTGTAAGCCTTGCCGGTGGTGGTGCCGGGCCTGTATCCCGGGGGATGAGAAGCTCCCCCTCCTGCACAGCCATGCTCACGTTACTTTTTCCCTTTCTTCCCTTTCTTGTCCTTATCCCCTTTTCCCTTGATCTTAGCGGGTTTGCAAAGATGTTTCTTCTTCTCGCTGACGGCCTCGCACTTCTCGCACCGGAACGCTCCCGCTTGCGGTTTGGCTTCGGATTTCCCTTTCAGGCAGGACCCCATGGTGAAAACCTCTCTTCGGCATGTTCATCCTCGCTTCTGTCGGCTATTATAACAGTGGCAGTATTTGCTTGCAGGGAATCTGCTGTGGGTGCCCCTTTTTAACAAGGCGCTAACCGAACGGTGATATGCTCCTCTCCAGATGGTTTTCATGCTACGGAGTTCCCGGTGACCGGAGAGAAAAAGCGTCTGGCCGCGATCGACATCGGCACCAATTCCATCCGCTGCATCGTCGTGGAAGCCGATGCCGGCGGCAAATTCAATGTGCTGGATGACGAAAAGGCGACGGTCCGTCTCGGCGAAGGTCTGGCCGGCAGCGGCGAGATCTCCCCCGAGGCCTGGCGGCGGGCCGAGGCGGCCCTGCTGCGGATGAAGAAGATCGCCGAAGGCTATGGGGTGCAGTCCATCGAGGCCGTGGCCACCAGCGCCGTGCGCAAGGCCCGCAACGGCGAGGCGTTCGTCGAGGCCATGGCACGGGCTACGGGCGTGCAAATCGCCGTCATTTCCGGCGACGAGGAAGCGGAACTGGTGGCCCTGAGCGCCCGCAGCAGCCTCGACCTGGAGAACCTGCGCTGCGCCCTGGTCGACATCGGCGGCGGGAGCCTGGAGATCGTCGTCACCGCCGGGGAACTGATCGAGGAGATCTTTTCCCTGGAGCTGGGGGCAGTGGTGCTGACGGAGGAGTTTCTCCCCAAAGACCCCGTGCTGGCCAAAGACCTCAATGCCTTGCGCAAGCATGTGCGCTCGACTCTGAAGAAGCACCTCGCCGGGGAGTCCTTCGACGTCCAGTGCCTGGTCGGCTCGGGGGGGACCATGACTACCATCGCCGGCATGGTCATGGCGATGCGCAAGGAGCAGTTCAGCTCGGTCCACGGCTACGACGTGCTGCGCTCCGAGGTGGTGCACCTGCTGGCGATGCTGGAACGAAAAACCCTCAGGGAGCGCAAAGCCCTGCCCGGCCTCAGCCCCGACCGGGCGGATATCATCCTCGCCGGAGTGGCCGCTGTCGATGAGGTGATGCGGTACTTCGGCGTCAATATTCTCAGGGTCAACGAGCGCGGGGTTCGTCAGGGGCTGATCCTGAAGAGCCTGGAAAAGCACGGGCTGGCACCACTGCCCGAAGCGGCGAAAAACCGGATCGCTTCGGTCTGGGATTTTGCCCGCCAATGCCATGTCAACGAAAGCCACGCCGGGCAGGTCGCGAAACTGGCCCTGGATATCTTCGACGCCGTCGGCCCGGCATTCGGCCTGGAGAGCCGCAACCGGCAGATCCTCGAAGCGGCGGCGATTCTCCATGACGTCGGCTATCTCATCAATTACGAGAAACACCACCAGCACTCCTACCACCTCATTCGCCACGCCAACCTTTTCGGTTTCTCCCCCCGCGAGAAGGAAGTCGTCGCCAACCTCGCCCGCTACCATCGCAAGAAGCTGCCGCGGAAAAAGCACGAGAACTTCGCGCTTCTCCCTCCCGAGGACCGGCGGCTGGTCAAACAGCTGGGTGGCATTCTGCGCCTGGCCGACGGCCTCGACCGGCGGCGCAATCAGGCCGTCGAGGCGCTCGACTGCCAGCTCACCGACTCAGGGCTCTGCATCACCCTGCACGGCCAGGAGGATCTCTCCGTGGAAATTTACGGTGGCGAGACCAAGAGCGATCTGTTCGAGGAGGCGTTCCACTGTAAAGTATCCCTGCAGAGTGACTAGCCGGTACAAACCTAGAAAGAACCGACCCTGTCCGAATACCCCCCTTGTGCCACCCCCACGAAACGCTGGAAACGCCGCACTCCCCGATAAAACAAGGGCGGCCCATCGGCCGCCCTCTGCGTTCCTGCGCTTTCACTTGTGTTCTCGCCCCTTACGGCGTCCTTCCCCCGCGCTTTCGAACAGGAGCGGTTTAAGGGAAATGTCAGGGCGTGCCGACCCTGATCTCTCCCTTCATCCCGAAAGACGGATGGAGCGGCTTGTCGCAGTGGAAGGGGTAGGTCCCTGCTCCGAGGGGGGGCAGCGGGATCTCGGTGGTTTGGCCAGCGGGCAGATCGACGCTGGCCAGACTCTTCCCTTGCGGGTCGAGGACCGTCAGGTTGTGCCCCATTCCCGCCACGTTTTTCACCTTGAGCACCAGGGCATCTCCCGCCCGGGCCTGGATGAGATTCGGTTTGAATTCGAAATTGCTGGCTTCGATGGCCACCCCGACTTCCCCCGGAGGAACCAGGTAGGCGGCCGGTCTCACGGCGCAGCCCGCCGCCAGGGCAGCCAGGCAAACTGCCGCCAGGACGAGAGCGAGGCTGTTCCGAACCAGAGAATCGACGATCTTCATGGTGCAACCTCCTGTTTAGTTGCCGTGGCGGCCTATTTCAGGCTCTTGAGATAATCCACCAGAACCTTGAGATCCTTCTCGGGCAGGTGGGCGAAGGTGGGCATCATGGTCTTGGGGTTTTTCCCCTTGGGGTTGACCAACTGCTCGCGGATGTCCTTTTCTTTCAGCCGCGTGCCCATGCCTTCGAAGGCGGGAGCGAGGGTGCCGCCTTCACCGGCGAGCTGGTGGCAACCCTTGCACCCCAGGGAATTGATCAGTTCCCGGGCGCGTGCATCGTCGGCCGCCAGGGCAGGTGCCGCCAGGGTGAGGCTCAGGGCGGCTGTCGCCGCCAACTTCATCGTTCTGGTCATGTTCATGGCTGGTCCGGATTCCTTTCTGCAGTTGATGTCTGAGGTCTGGCACTCTGGAAGGATACCCGAAGCCATCGGATTTGCAACGTCTTTTCTTTTTTCCGGCCAGCTGAAAAAGGGTTGAAATCCGGGCCGCCCCCGGCTACTCTACAGAATCCTCCAGCCTCGTAAAGGAGAACCGGTCATGCTCATCGTCATGCATCACAGTGCCACCCCACAGCAGATTCGCGCCGTACAGGCAGCGGTCGAGGCCATGGGCCTGCGGGCCGAACCGATTCCCGGCAGCGAGCGGACCGCCATCGGTGTGCTCGGCAACCAGGGCTACGTCGACGACGCCACCATTCGCGAACTCCCGGGCGTGCGCGAGGTCATTCATGTCAGCAAGCCCTACAAGCTGGTTTCGCGCGATTTTCACCCGGCGCCGACAGTCGTCGATGCCGCCGGCGTGCTGGTGGGTGACGGCCAGACGCCGGTGGTGATCGCCGGTCCCTGCTCGATCGAGAACGAGGAGCAGATGCTCGTCGCGGCGCGGCAGGTGAAGGCGGCCGGCGCCCGCATCCTGCGCGGCGGCGCTTTCAAGCCGCGTACCGGTCCGCACTCCTTCCAGGGGCTGGGGATCGAGGGGCTCAAGTACCTGCGGGCGGCCGGCGATGCGGCGGGGCTGCCGGTCATCACCGAGGTGATGCGCATCGAGCAACTGGATGCGGTCTGCCGCTACGCCGACATTCTGCAGATCGGTGCCCGCAACATGCAGAACTTCGACCTGCTCAAAGAGGTCGGCAAGCTGGACCATCCGGTGCTGCTCAAGCGCGGCATGAGCGCCACCATCGAGGAGTTCCTCGCCGCCGCCGAGTACATCCTCGCCGAAGGCAACGGCCGGGTAATCCTCTGCGAGCGGGGGATCCGCACCTTCGAGCGGGCCACCCGCAACACCCTCGACCTCTCGGTGGTGCCGTTGATCCGCGAGCTCTCCCACCTGCCGATCATCGTCGATCCCAGCCACGCCACCGGCAAGCGGGCCCTGGTGCCGGTCATGGCCAAGGCGGCCCTGGTGGCCGGCGCGCATGGCGTGATGATCGAGGTCCATCCCGAACCGGAGAAGGCACTTTGCGACGGTGCCCAGAGTCTCAACGGCGAGGGTTTTGCGGTGCTGATGGGGGAGATTCGGGATCTGCTGAAATATCTGGGGTACTAGGCTCGAGGCTCGAGGCCCGAGGCCAAAGTCTTTGACCCGGGATCTTGGACTGTCTTTCAGGCTGCGTGCAGCCTGAACAGGGTGATTTCGGGGCGGCAGAGAAAGCGCACCGGCAAAACGCTGGTGCCGATTCCCCGGGTGACGTAGAGAGGGGTGCGCGCTGTCCCCACCCGGAAGAGACCGGAATAAAAGGTTCCGGAGAAACGCGGCAGAATCGGCGGCGGCAGAAAGGGGAAGCGGACCTGGCCGCCGTGCGTGTGGCCGCTGAGAATCAGGTCGGTTCCGGGCGGCAGCAGGCTGTGGTCGAAGGCCGGCACGTGGGACAGGAGGATGTTCAATCGTGTCGGATCGCTCTGCTGCTGGAGGTGGACGAGACTGTCGGCCGACGACGGATAGTCGAGGCCGAGCACCGAAGTCGGGATCCCCTGCAGATCGAGGTCGCGGCGCTCGTTGATGAGCAGGCTGACGCCGGCGCCGGCAAAATGGCGCCGCAGATTTTCCCCTTCGACCCTGGCCCAGTACTCCCA
Source organism: Desulfuromonadales bacterium (assembly GCA_035620395.1). Lineage (NCBI taxonomy): Bacteria > Pseudomonadati > Thermodesulfobacteriota > Desulfuromonadia > Desulfuromonadales > Desulfuromonadales bacterium. The sequence goes on from DASPGW010000189.1 coordinate 16,273, forward strand.
GTTTCCCTGGACGGCGAAGACGCCGTTGGGCGCCCGCAGCAGTTCAAGAAAATCCAGAGCGCCGCGGACGTTGCGGCTGCGCTCCAGGTAATCGCCGGTGAGCAGGATGAGGTCGGGGGCCAGGGCGTTTGCCGCCGCCGCCACCTCCCGAAAGTAGTCGTTGAAGGTGCGGATGTGCATATCCGAGAGGTGAGCGATGCGCAGCTCCCGGCCGGGGGCAACCTTCGCTACCGTCAAATTGACTTCCTGCACCTGAAAAAGGCGCGGTTCCAGTAATAAGGCGTCGGTGAGGACGGCGCCGCCGACGGTCGCTGCCCCGCCGAGGAGGAAAGTCCGCCGCGAAATTCCGCCTCTCTTGGTCTGTTCCGCCTGTTCCGTCATCCTTCTTCCCGCGCTTTCGCCACTCTAAACGCTGCCGCTTCGACCGGCTTGTCCGAACCCTATTTATAGCACGGATGCACGGAGACTTGTAACGAATTGGCCGATGGGGTATCTTTCCCTCATCCGCAAAACTGTTTTGCGCCGTCATCCGCAGAAAGGATAGCAAAGCCCATGTCCGAAATTGTTGAAATTGCATCCGGCATCCATTGGGTCGGGGCCAAGCACCCTGAACTGGAAGTGTTCGACGACCTTTTCCCGACCCACAACGGCACTACCTACAATTCCTATCTGGTCCGCGGCAGCGTCAAGACCGCCCTCATCGACACGGTAAAAGCCCCTTTCACCGAGGCGTTTCTGGCGAAACTCGAGAAGCTCCTTCCGCTGGAGCAGATCGATGCCGTCGTCATCAACCACACCGAGCCGGACCACTCCGGAGCGCTGACGGCGCTGCTGCAGAGGAATCCAAACATCACCGTCTATATCAGCAAGGCGGGAGAAAACTTCCTCAAGCAGCTGATCAATGCTCCCTTCAAGGCGCACGTGGTGGCGGACGGCGAGGAACTCGACCTGGGGGGGCGCACCCTGCGCTTCGTTCTCGCCCCCTACCTGCACTGGCCAGACACCATGTTCACCTACCTGGTCGAGGACCAGATTCTCTTCCCTTGTGACGCCTTCGGCGCCCACTATTGCGCGACCAAGCTCTTCGATGACGAGATCGCCGACTTTTCGGCCGACTTTCACCTCTACTTCGACTGCATCATGCGTCCCTTCAAGGACAAGATCCGCGATGCGCTGGCCAAGATCAAGGACCTGCCGCTGCGCATGGTCTGCCCCTCGCACGGACCGATTCTCCGTTCCACCTTCGGCCACGCGATCAACGCCTATCGGCAGTGGTCCGCGCCGCCGCCGCGGGGGGACAAACCGAGAGCCCTGATGGCGGTCCTCTCCTCCCATGGCAACACCCGGACGATGGCGGCGGTGATCCGCCAGGAGCTCGAAAAACAGGGGGTCGAGGTGACCGAGATGGCCCTGTGCGGCATGCGCGACGATGATTACCGCAATGCTCTGGAGCAGGCTGACGTGCTGTTGATCGGCACTCCGACGATCCAGCGCGACGCGCCGCCGCAGGTCTGGCACGCCCTGTCGATGATCTCCTCGGTGACGCCCAAAACACGGCTGGCTGCGGTCTTCGGCTCCTTCGGCTGGAGCGGCGAGGCGGTCAAGATGGTCGAGCAGCGCCTGGAGGGACTCAAATACAAGCTGGCCGCCGAGAGCACCTCCTTCCGTTTCACCCCGACGCCGGAAAACCTGGAGAGCTGCCGGCAGTTCGCCGACCAGGTGGCGAATGCGGTGCTCTGCGAAGAATAACCTGGAAAAAGCAGTCTCACGCGAAGACGCGAAGGGCGCGAAGTAAAATCCAATTTTGTGCAATATTCTTTGAATTTCTCCGCGTTCTTCGCGGCTTCGCGTGAGTAAGTGCCGTTTTTCAGGTTTAATCGTTCCAGCAATACCTCCATCTTGCCCCGTCCAGGACTGCACCCGTGTCCACATCTCTGATCGCCACCGTCGCCGTCGCCGCCCCCCTCGACAAGGCCCTCTCCTACCTCGTCCCCGAAGCATTGCGGGAGCCGGCCCGGATCGGGGTGCGCCTGCGGGTGCCGCTGGGACGGCGCAGCGCGGTCGGTTACCTGCTCGGGCTGACCGAGGGGAAACCGGCGGGACTCAAGGCGGTGCAGGCGGTGCTGGACGAGGTGCCGCTCTTCCCACCGGAGATGGTCCCCTTTTTCACCCGTGCCGCCGACTATTACGCACATCCAATTGGTGAGGTCATTCGCACCGCCCTGCCTGCCGGCCTCTCCGGCCGGGGGGGGGAGGTCTCGATCCGCCGCGAACCGTACTACACCCCGGCGGCTGTGGCGGGGGAGCCAGGCGGTGCCCGTCAGCGCGAACTTTTCGCCTTCCTCCGCGAGCGGAACGGCGCCCCCCTCTCCGAGCTGCGCCGGGTGTTCTCCGCCCCGCATGCCTCTTTGCATCGTCTGGTGACGCAGGGTTACCTGATCGAGGCGGAGGTGGAAGTGCATCGTGACCCCTTTCTCGACGCCCCGGTTCCCGCGGACTGTCCGGTGACGCCCTCTGCCGAACAGGCGGCGGCGCTGGCGGCCATTGGGGCGGCTCTTGATTCCGGCTCCTTCTCCCCTCTGCTGCTGCACGGTGTCACCGGCAGCGGCAAGACCGAGGTCTACCTGCGCGCCATCGAAAATGCCCTGGAGAGGGGACGCACCGCCCTCGTGCTGGTTCCCGAGATCGCTCTGACGCCGCAGCTGGTCGGGCGCTTTCGGGCCCGCTTCGCCGGGCGCGGGGGGCAGATTGCCGTCCTGCACTCCGGGCTCTCCGAAGGGGAGCGCTACGACGCCTGGCGGGCCATCGCCCGGGGCGAGGCCGCCATCGTCATCGGTGCCCGCTCGGCGCTCTTCGCTCCGCTGCCGGCTCCCGGCATCATCGTTGTCGACGAAGAACATGAGTCAAGCTACAAGCAGGCCGAAGGATTCCGCTACCACGCCCGCGACCTCGCCCTGCTGCGCGGCCAGATGGCCGGTGGGGTGGTCCTGCTGGGGAGCGCCACGCCGGCGGTGACCACCTATCACCGTGCCCGCAGCGGTCAGCTTCGTTACCTGCCGCTCGCCGGCCGGGTCGAGGGGCGGCCGCTTCCCGCGGTAGAACTGGTCGACCTGCGCGAAGCGCGCCCGGAGGGGGACGGCAGTCTTTCGCCGCCGCTGGCCGCGGCGCTCGAAGAAACCCTGGCGCGGGGGGAACAGGCGCTGCTGCTGCTCAATCGCCGCGGCTTCGCCCCGTTTCTCCTCTGCGCCGACTGCGGCGCCACCTTTCGCTGCCCCAACTGCGCCATCACCCTGACCTTCCACCGGGGGCGCCGCCAGTTGCGCTGCCACTACTGCGACCATATCGAGACGCCGCCCGAGTTCTGCCCCGTCTGCCGGGGGAGCGCCGTCGAGCCACAGGGGGCGGGCACCGAGCGCCTCGAGGAAGAACTGGCCACCCGGTTCCCCGCCGCCCGAATCGCCCGCATGGACCGCGACACCACCGCTCGCAAGGGAGCCCACCAGGGTCTGGTCGAGCGCATGCTGCGCGAGGAGATCGACGTCCTGGTCGGCACCCAGATGGTCGCCAAGGGGCACGACTTCCCCCGGGTGACCCTGGTCGGCGTGGTCGGTGCCGACAGCAGTCTCAACCTCCCCGATTTCCGCAGCGCCGAGCGTACCTTCGCCCTCCTCTCCCAGGTGGCGGGGCGGGCCGGGCGCGGCGAGCGCCCCGGACGGGTGCTGATCCAGACCTGGTCCCCCGACCACTATGCCCTGATCTGCGCCGCCGGTCACGACTACGAGGGGTTCTACGAGCAGGAGATCACCGGTCGCCAGGCGCTCGGCTACCCTCCCTTCGGCTATCTGGTCAACCTGGTTCTCGCCGGCAACGAAGAGCCAAAGGTGCAGCGGGCTGCGGCGGCCCTGGCCGACGGGCTGCAGCGTGCCGCCGGGACGGTCGAAGTGCTCGGCCCCGCTCCCTGCCCGCTGGCCCGCCTGCGCGGCAAGAGCAGGGTGCAGATCCTGCTCAAGGCACCCGAGCGTCTGCCGTTGAGGCGGCTGCTCGCCCGGCTGCCGGAGCTGCGGAAGAAAATCCCCTCCGGGGTCTCTCTGGTGGTCGATGTCGATCCGGTGGACATGCTGTAGGGGCGCGCCGCGAAGGGCGGGGGGGCGGGTCCAGCGCGTGCGACGGAAGCCTATCGGCCCCAGGTGAGGGATTTGTAAACCCAGCCGCCCTGGCCGCTTTCGTGGACGACTTGCAGCCAACTGCCTCGCTCATCCAGAACCTTGAAGGTCACTCCCTGGCGGGCGAGGAAAACGACCGGCTGGTCAGGTCCAGGGGCCTGGCGAACGGGAGCCTGTTCGACTTCCACCACTACGGACATGTTGTGGTTGACCTGATCCTTGTGGATCCAGCCGGTTATTCCCTGATAGTCCCTGACCTGGTAGTAGTTGCCATGGCTGCCCTGAACCGACAAGGGATAGTATGTCGGCAGCTCAAGCACGATGTACGATTGGGTTTCCGAGGGCGTATTGCGCAATTCGGCGCTATAGCCCGCGACCATTACGATCTCGGCCACGGCCATCCCCGCGCAACTGATGATCAGCAACAAGGTCAGCAGGTATCGCATCAACGCCACTTTTCTTCCCCTCTTTATTTTCAGTTTTCCCGTTCTCCGCGCGATTTAGCGGCCTGCCTTTTCCCTCAGGTCGGCAAGCCGTGCCAGGTTCTCCCTGGCCCGCATGTAGAGTTGCGGGTTCAGGTCAACCGCCTTCTTCAACGCCTGCTCGCTTTTCTCCCATTTTCCTTGCGTCATGTACAGATAGCCCAAATTGTTCCAGGCGGCAGCTTCACCCAAGGTCTTGATAAAAATTTCCTTGGCCCGTGTTTCCTCGCCGTTCAGGAAGTAAGCGGTTGCCAGGTTGTTCTGAAGCATGCGGTTGCGCGGTTCGATGGCCAAGGCCCGGCTGAAGGACTCGATCGCTTTGTCGTGCTTGCCCTGCAGCAGGTAGTTGAAGCCGAGATTGTTGTGACTTGACGCCTGTTCCGGTTTCAACTCTGCTACTTGGCGGAACATCGGCTCAGCCATCGGGTCGCGGCCCATGTGACTGGAGGTGACGGCCATCTCGGTCAGGATCTCGGGTGCATCAGGGGCCTTGAAGAGGGCCTTGCCGGCCCATTCTAGGGAGAGGTCGTAGTTTCCCTGGCTGCGGTAGATTCTTGCCAGGGCGAGCATGGCGCCGACATGATCGGGGTCGTTTTTCACCACCAAGGTGAAGATCTGGACAGCCCCTTGCGTCTCAGTCTCGCGCCGCAGACATTCACCCAAACCGAACAGGGCCTCGGTCGACGAGGGCTCCCTCTCCAGGGCGACGGCGAAATGCAACCGAGCTACGCCTGTCCGGCCAGCCGCCAGATGATCCTGGCCGAGTCGGACAAGTTCTGCCGTAGGCAGCTTCTGCAGCGAATCGTTGCCTTGCTCCTTCCTGAGTTCTGCCACCTTGCCGTCCATTTGCCTAGTGGGAACCAAGGTGGTACAGGCGCTCGATAGCAGGCAAAGCAACAAACCAGTGACGTACACCAAATAATTATCCTGCCGCATGTTCGAAAACCTTTCGATTTAATTTTACTCCCCGCCCAAGGTGGGCAGAAGAATTCTTATGATCTGGATAACGCCGGGACCCAGGATAACGACAAACAATGCCGGAAAAATGAAGAACACCAAAGGGAACAGCAGTTTGACTGCCGCTTTGGCTGCCGTTTCTTCGGCTGTCTGGCGTCTTTTGGTCCGCATGGAGTCTGAATGAACCCGTAGGGCCTTCCCGATGCTGGTGCCAAAGCGGTTGGTCTGGATAATCATGGTCATCAGTTGGCCGATCTCCGGCACGCCGGTGCGGACCGACATGTTTTTGAAGCTTTCGTCACGGGGCCGGCCGGAGCGTATTTCCAGGTTGGTGAGCAGGAATTCGTCGCTCAGATCTTTGCTGATCGACCGGATTTCTTCGCCGACCCGCTTGAAGGTCATGTCCAACCCAAGGCCGGCCTCGACACAGACGACCATTAGATCGAGGGCGTCGGGGAAGGCTCTGGCCAAGGCCGTTTTGCGTTTCTGGATTTTGAGAAACAGAACGATGTCGGGAAGAAAGAAGCCGAAGACGGCGAGCAGGATCATGATGCCAACCCGCTCCACGGTGATCTTCAGAACCAGCGAACTCAGCAGGAAGAACAGGGATAAAAGCAGTGCGCCGCCGATCTTGAGGCAAAGAAAATTGGCGAAAGCCTGCTTCGACCTCATCCCGGCCTGCATCAGCCTGAGGCGGATTGAGGAAGTTTCGCCGGCCGGGGTGGCCAGCACGAGTTTGTGTAATGACCTGGAAATGCTGGCAGCGAGCCCGTCCGGATCTTTTTCGACCAGCCTGGCTTTTTTTGGCTGCAGCAGCTGATCGGATTTTGGCTGCGCCAGCAGCTTGGAGAGCCGCTCGCCGACCCGGTCGCGGTTTATGAGGAGGTAGGCAAGGCCGCCGACCAGCAGGACCACCGCGAGAAAGGTCAGGACGAGGATCAGGATGTACTCCAGGTCCCCTGAAAAAAGATAGAGATAGTTTTTTATCGTACCCATGCCGCCCCCTAAATCTCTATTTTCACGAGCCTCTTGATGAAATATACGCCGAGGATCTGCAGCACGATGGCACCGGAGATAAAGTAGGTTCCGATCGGGTCGGTCCAGAGCAGGGCGATGTAATCGTTGTTGATGAAGTAGAGGTAGACAAAGAGGATAATCGGGATGGAGATCAGGATGTTTCCGGAAAGCCTGCCTTCGGCAGTGAGGGTTTTGACATTCCGCCTGAATTGGGTCCGTTCCCGGATCAGGGCGCCGATCCGGTCCAGGATTTCGGCGATGTTCCCTCCCGTTTCCTTCTGGATGATGACCGAGACCGCAAAGAACCGAAGATCCATGCTGGGGACCCGATTGCACAGGTTTTCAAGGGCTTCGCTAAAGGTCAGGCCGAGTTTCATCTCGTCGACGGCGGCCCGGAACTGGGACTTGATCGGCTCGTCCATCTCCTGGCTTACCATCTCTAGGGCGGAAGAAAAGGCATGGCCGGCCCGCAAGGCCCGGGCCATCAGATCCGTTGCCGCGGGAAGCTGTTCCTCGAACCTGGCGTCGGAGGCTTTTTCTGCCCACCTCAGGATCAGGAAGGGGATGAAGAAAAACAGAGCGCCCAGCACTATTGCCGTAAACTTGATGGGCAGCAGCCAGAGGCCGAGCAACGTACCGATTCCGCCCAGCGTCAGGCTGAGGAGGATGAAGGCGGTGGCGTTCAGAGGAACCCTCGCCTTGACCAGCATCCGGTCAAGCTTTTGGATGCGCGGGAGGGAGAAGGCGAAGCGTTCAACGGGATTGGCATTTTTCAGCAGACCGTTGCGGTAGCCAGTGAGCCGCTCCAAGCCGAGTCCGCCGCCGGCGGAAAGGTAGAGAAGGCGATTTTTGATGGTCCTCTTCTCGCCAAACCGGCCGACCCACAGCAGGTAGGCCAGGGCGACGAGCGAAGCGGAGAAGAGAAAGACAGTAATCGAGATGGTTAAGATCAGCAGGTCCATGATGGCCTCTATTCGTAATACTTGTCAGGGTCGAAGAGCGATTCGGGGAGTTCGATGCCCGCGGCCTGAAGTTTTTCGGAAAAATGGGGGCGGATGCCGGTAGCGCGGAAGCGCCCGAGAAGGTTGCCGTTTTTGTCGATGCCGCGGCGCTCGAAGACGAAGATATCCTGCAAGGTGATGACGTCGCCTTCCATACCGGCGACTTCGCTGATGGCGGTCACCTTGCGGGTGCCGTCTGAGAAGCGAACGATCTGCAGAATCAGGTCGAGGGCCGAAGAGACCATGAAGCGCATGGCGCTTTCGGGCAGGTCGACTCCGGTCATAAAGATCATCGACTCTAGACGGGTCAGCGAATCCCGCGGCGAGTTGGAGTGGATGGTGGTCAGCGAGCCCTCGTGACCGGTGTTCATGGCCTGCAACATGTCGAAGGCCTCGGGTCCGCGCACCTCCCCAATGATGATGCGGTCGGGGCGCATGCGCAGGCTGTTGCGCACAAGGTCGCGCTGGGTGACCATGCCGGTCCCCTCGATGCTCGGCGGCCGGGTTTCCAAGCGGATCACATGCTCTTGCTGCAGTTGAAGCTCGGCGGCATCCTCGATGGTGACTATGCGCTCGCGGTTGGGAATGAAGCCAGAGAGGATGTTGAGCATAGTTGTCTTGCCGGTGCCGGTGCCGCCCGAGATCATGATGTTCAACTTGGCTTTTACGCAGCCTTCCAGAAACTGGGCGAACGCTGGTGTGAGGCTGCCGAAGCCGATCAGGTCCTGCACCTTCAAAGGGTCTTTGGAGAAGCGCCGGATGGAGAGCATCGGGCCGTCGATGGCCAGCGGGGGGATGATGGCATTAACGCGGGAGCCGTCGGGGAGTCGGGCATCGACCATTGGTGATGACTCGTCGATGCGGCGGCCCACCCTCGAAATGATGCGGTCGATGATGGTCATCATGTGGGCATCGTTGACAAAGCGGTGGCGGGTCTTCTCCAGCATGCCGCGGCGCTCGACGTAGATGTTGCGGTAGGTGTTGCAGAGGATGTCGGAAATGGTCGGGTCCTTCATCAGCGGTTCGAGCGGGCCAAGTCCAACGAGTTCGTCGATGATTTCATGGATGATGGCGCGTTTTTCCGGCTCATTGAGCAGTACCTTCTCATCGCCCAGGAATTTCTCCACCAATTCGGAGATTTCGGGACGGATGGCCGCGGCGGGCAGAGAGTGCAGCACCTCGAGGTTGGCCTCCTCGATGATGCGCAGGTGGACCTTCTGCTTGATGGCGTAGAAGGAGTCGTCCTGGTTGTAGAGGGAATCGACGGGACTGACCTGCTGGGGAGGTTGGGATTCCCTGGCGAAAAGGTTCTTGAGCATCACGGCGTCCTCCTAGACGGCTTTGCCGAAGGTCCCCCGCACACCCCGGTAGTTCAGATGGGCGGCTGGATGCTGGAGTTTCTGGATGAATTCGACAATGTTGCGGGTGAGCGGACTCCTGGGGTTGAGCTTGATCAGGGGGATGCCCCGGTTGATCGACGAGATGACGTTCTCGAAGTCGTTGGGAAAGAGCCAGAAGATCTTCTTGCCGAGGGTCTTTTCCGCTGAATCGAGAGACAGGGGAGTTTCCTTGATGTAGCGATTGACGACGATTTCGATTTTCTGGGTAGAAATGCCGAGTTTGCGAATGTGCTGAAAGAGCCGGGCGGCGTTGCGGATCGCCGGCACCGACAGGTCGCTGACGATGAAGACCTTGTCCGAAGCCAGCAAAGCCTGGAAGTTGCTTTCGCTGACCGACATGGACGGGCAGTCGATGATTACGCAGCGGTGGGCTTCCCGAGTCAGGGCGCAGATTCGCTCGATTTTCTCTGCGGTGATTTCCTCGCAGTCATCCGGGTTAACCGGAGCTGCCAGGTAGTTCAAGCCGGTCGCGTGGCGGATCATCGCCCCCTTGAGAAAAGAGGCGTCAAGGCGGTGGAAGTTGCGGCAGACGTCGGCAATGGAGGTTTCGGGAACGAGGTCAAGCAGCACCGAGCAATCCCCAGACTGGAAACTCATGTCGCACAGGGCCGTCGCCGCTCCGCGCCCCTCTGCCAGGGCGGTCGCCACGTTGACGGCGATGACGGTGGCGCCCAACCCCCCCTTGCTGCTGATGAAACTGTAGCACGGGCCGGCGGCGGCTGATTCCTGTCGTCCGCGCTGCTCACGCACCTTTTCGATAGCTCCGCGCAGGGTCTGGGGGTCGAGGGGGGTGGCGAAGTATTCGGCCGCCCCGGCTTTCATGATCTCGACGATGTGTTCAGGCCGCCGGTCGGCCGAGATGACGAAGATCGACGCCAGCGGGAAACTCTTGCGCAGGCCGGCCAACTTGCGGAAGATGTCGCTTGCTTCGGGCAGATCCTCCACCAGGATGATCTCGGGAGGCGCCTTGAAGGCGGTCGTCCCACGGTCGCCCTGCTCGCTGACCCTGTGGGTAAGGGTGATGCTCGTGAGATTCTTGAGATCCTCGGAGAGTTCCTTCGCCAGGCTCAGGTCGTGAATTTCGAAAACGATGTTGAGGTTTTGTCCCATTGGTTTGCCCCAATTATCCGTCAAGGGTAGTTGATGGAACCTTTCACTAGGACCGGGATGGAAGCCAGCACTCCGAAATTGCTGCCCCCCGTCCCGCCCAGAGGTTCCTTGAATTCGCAGGAAGGGAGTGCGTAGATGGTTTTGGCGTAATAGTGGTCATAGGCAGGGATCCCCGGAGAGATCTCCAGGTCGAAGTGGTCGACGAAACTGTCCCAGCGCGCTTTGCCGGTCAGGGAAGAGCCGTCCCAGTCCTGCATCCTGGTCGGAAGGTCTGTGTATTTCTGCTCTTCATTTTGCGGGAAATTGCGGGTGATCAGAATGATGTCGATAGTCACGGCGCCGATGATTTTTTTGCAACCGGTGATGTTGCCGGTCATGGTGTCTGAGCCCTCGACGCAGTCCACCACGGGAAGGGTAAGCCGCCAGGGCTGATCGCGGATCGGGCCGAGGTCCGGGTTGAATCCGCCGCAGTTTCTGATGTCGGAGAAGATGTTGTCGTTCTGCCCGCCGCCGACCGAAATGCCTACCCCGCCGGGGATTCTCATGGGGTTGGAGCCGTCGCAATCACTCGGATAATTGATGAGCCCCATTAGGTCGCTGTTGTTGACATTGTCCGTGCAGCCGACCGAGAAGTTCGTCCAGGCGCCGGTGTTGGAGTCTTCCTTGGAGGCGCTGTTGATCATGCGCCCCTTGCCGCAGGAATAGAGTCCGTTTTCGTCGAGGATGCTTTCTTCGCAAATGGCGATCGGCTGGTCGAACACGCTCTCCTCGAAGGATCCACCTGCAAAGCCGACATATGCCACTGCCTCGGCCTGCATGGCGAAATTCTCGTAGCCGAGGAGCCGGGCGAAGAAAGAGGGGGCCGGTGTGCCCTCGCGGTGCGTGACGACTCGGACGGCGTTGATGAAAGCGGGCCTGCCGGCCTGGCCATCCATTCTGTCCAGTTGGTCTTCCGTATAACTGCCGATATCGATGGGCGCTGTCTCGTCGAGGGGGTAGAATTTTCTTTCCCAGAAACTCCAGTGCCCTCTCTGCACGTCGCCGGTATTGTCGCCCGTCAGGTTGTTCACCTCAACGGCGACCTTGACGCTGGTGTTCCTGATGGCGGCCTCGCGGGCGGACTGGTTGGCTCCCGGGTTGACCCAGCCAATCTCTGCTTCGGATTCGGCGACTGGTGGTTGGTCCGCGCGGAAGTAAAGCTGGCCGGCGCCGGCAAGCGCACCGGCATCGGCGGCATTCTGCAACTCGTTCTTCACCACAACCAGGTGGCCGATGTCGACGGCCAGCGCTGCTGCGCTCAGAAAAACAATGAGGAGCAGGGCGAACAGGACGACGACGGCTCCGCCTTCGTCCTTGAGTCGATCGATTCGAAACGGTGCCATGGCGCACTCCCCTTGCTGCCGGTCGTTCATACTCCCGGGACCTCTCTGCGCATGATCGTGCTGGTGCTCAGGTTGATGACCGGCATGGGCAGGTAAAGGAAATCATAGCTGAAGTTCACTGTGGCCCGCACATAATCCGGGTCGGACCGGTCGATGGTGAGGTCGGACAGGGTCAAAGTATCACTGCCGAAGGTGATCGGCAGGCTGCCATAGGAATCGAAAATCTTCTGCTTGACCCTGGTGTCCCGGGCATCGTTCGCATCCGTGGTGAAAACGATTCCTTCCCGTGCCATCTCGCGGCTGGCGTTGGTGATGATCGCCTTGTCGTAGAGGATGATGCCGAACTCTATGATGCCCAGCAGAATGAGCAGCAGCACCGGCAGGATCAAGGCGAATTCGACCAGGGCAGCGCCGTTCTCTTCGCGAATCCTCATCATGGTTTCCCTTCCATCAATCGTACTCAATCCCGGCGATTGGTCGGGTCCTCTTTAGTCGTTGGTGGTTGCTATCTGACCCCTTGGGAGGTCAGCCCCAGTTCAAAGATTTCCGTTTCTGCCGGCTTTTCGGCGAATGTCCTGTTATATATCCCCATGACCTCTTCGGCGTTGACCCCCTCCATCCCCGTCGGGGCCTGGCCGACGTATTTGTAGTTGGGGTTAGCCACCTGCTTGTCCCAGGAGGCGAGCTGCCCCTGGCCCCACTCGCGGTCGACGTAATAGGCCTCTTCCAAGGTGGCGCAGCCAGCGAGGAGAGCAATCGCCATCAGGGCGAAAATCAGCTTGTTCATGGTTTCTTCTCCTTGTCAGTTGGTGGACGCCTGGAACCCCAGTTTGCCTTCGAGACCGCCTGATTTCCCGGCGGCATCCGGTGGTTGGGGGAAGCCGTGCCGGCTCAGGGCTGACGGGTTGTCGGCAGAGCGCCGGCCCTCGAGCCGTCCTTCAATATAGAACTCATACTGGCTCGGCAACTGCATGAACTCGCCCGGGAAGCGCAGTTCTCCCTCGGCCACCGGATTGACCAGGTGCGGAGTGACGGCGATGAGCAGATCCGTCTTCTCCTGCAGATAGCCGCTGCTGCGGAAAAGGGGGCCGAGTATGGGCAGGTCTCCCAATCCTGGAATCTTGGACACTTCTTCCCGCAGGTTGTCCTTGAGCAGACCGGCCAGGGCCAGGGTCTGGCCGTCGTAGAGTTGGACCGTGGTTTCTAGCTTGCGGGTGTTGAGGTTGGGTACCGGGAAGGTCGAGCCCAGGACGCCGGTCGGAATGAGGCTGACATCGGAGATTTCGCTGACGCTCGGCGCCACGCGCAGGCTGATCTTGCCGTCGGCCATGATGACCGGGGTGAAGCGTAGGGCGACGCCGAATTCCTTGAACTCGATGCCGGGGGTGCCGTCTTCGTCGGGAACCGGATAAGGGAATTCTCCGCCAGCCAGGAAGCTCGCCTCCTGTCCGCTCTGGGTGACCAGGCGCGGTTCGGCCAGCACCCGGGCCAGCCCCTCGTTTTCGAGCAGAGTCATGGCGGTGGTGAGATTGTCGACGTTTACGAAGAGGTTGGCGGCGTTGCCGGCGAAGTTCAGCAGCAGAGAGCTGGGCTGCTGGATCAGGCCATCGATCGTTCCCTCGATCACTTGGCCGACCGTGCCGCCTGGGATGACGGCTGGGAAGGGTCCTTTTTCGGTGATCTTGAGTGGGCTGACGACGCGACCGCCAGCGCTGGCGGCGCCCGTGAAGTCATTGCCGAGCTTGCCGAGACCGATGGCTGCTTGCCAGTCCTTGCTCTTGTCGCGAGCCTCCTCGGCGAACTTGACCTCGAGCATAACCTGTTGGTTGCCGGCGACCTGCAGCAGGTTGGTGATTCCATGCCCCGAGCGCCCCGTGCCCCCTGCGGTGGAACTTTTGCCTTCGGCTTCCCTGGGCAGGAAGGTCTGGGCCAGGCGCAGAACCTTCTCCATCACCTCGGGGCCGGAGACGGTACCTGCCAGGACGACGCCGGTCTCGGAGCCGTAGACTTCGATCTGCTGGTTAGGGAAGAGCTGGCGGATCTGCTCCTTGAGGCCGGTCAGGTCGAGGCTGACGGTGACGTCGATGACCGCCCGAACGTCCTTCTTGTCTTCGTCCCAGACGGTGATGGTGCAGTAGCCAAGCTTCTGGCCGCGCACGTAGACCTTGCGCTCGGTCAGTGCCCGAGCGTGCACGATCTCCTCATCCGAGGTCAACACCTTCATGTTGTAGCTCGGTTTCTGAATCTCGATGATTTCCGACCCCCCGAGCTTGAGGGGGAGTATCTTCCGCTCCGTCTCCTGCTGCGCCCAGGCGACGCCGCACAACAGAACCAGCATGGCGGCCAGGCCAATCTTGCCGGCCAATGCCCCGAAAGCAAACCGTTTCATTTCAGCCTCCAGGTGAATGTGAATTAAATGCCAATTGCCTGACGAATCTGAAACTTTTTTGGATCCCCTCTTGCACTTCATTCCGCGCGAACGAATGTTTTTATCTCATGGAGAACTCGTAAGCTTCGGGCTTCTTGTCCCCCTGGATCACTTCCACTTTGAATTTGGGCGTCGGCGGCGTCACCACCCGCGGAGCGACCACGCGTGCGGGCGCAGGCCGCTTCGCTGCCACTTTTGCGGGAGCCGGGACGGGTTCTTCATCTTCCAGCGGGTTGCGCAGCACCAGGTGGATGGGGCCGAGGTTAACCTGGAGTGCGAGTTTCTCGGCCTCCTTCGAAAGTAATTCCATGGTGACGGTGCGCACCAGTTTGGCCTTGCCGTCCTCGTTGTGGGTCTCCTGGGCGACGGCCAGCACCTTGATCTTTTTCAGCAGGGTTTCCGCCTTTTTGGCATTGGGATCGTTGCCGATCTGCTGGACGCCAATCACATCGACGAAGGTGTTGGGCAGGATGAAGCCGCCGACGCCGATGACCTCGTCGACCCGGATGGTCATGGCCCGCATGCCGGGGGCGATGATCGCCACCAGACCGGCGCCGGAGCCGGGAGCGGCCAGTTCGGCGGCCAGCAGCGGCGAACCGGCCGGAACCCTGCTCACCGCGATGCGGTCCTTGAGGGCGTCGATGCTCTCGAAGGCCCCCTTGGGGACGGTCGCCTTGGGCCAGTCGGTCAGGGTCAGGTTGGCCTCGGTGAGGCGAGTGCCAGGCGTCATGTCGACTGCGGCGATGACGACTTTGGTCAACGGCATCGATTCCTGGACCAGAACGGCCGACTGCGAGGCGCGCGCGGCGAGCCACTTGTTGACCAGGAACACGGCGGCCATGCCGAGGCCCACAGCCAGAATCAGAACAATGAAAGTGGTGTATTTCTTCATAATGTCCTCCTTTGCGATAAGCGCCTTATCGCTTCAAGTCGATTTCAGGAGTGCGGCAGCAGGGAAACAATGGGGCCCCAATGGACGAAGGCGAAGAAACCCAGAGCAATGGCCGCCGCGTATGGGAACCTCTGTCGTTCACGTTGGGGGTCGGGTCTGAAAGCGTCAAAATCTCTGGTATAGATGAATGCCCGCAGGGAGTTGAACGCCGCGGCCAGTTTCTGCCGAAAGTCGTGGGTGAAGCAGTAATGGAGAATCGCCAGGAAACCGCCGAAAAGGGCGGTGTAGAGGAATATCTGGAAGATGCCGGCTGGGCCGGCCAGCGCCCCAAGGGCGGCCAGGGCCTTGACGTCTCCGGCTCCCATGCCGCCAAGGGCATAGGGCAGAATGAAGAGCGCGAGGCCAACCAGGGTGCCGAGCAGAGACCAGAGCAGGCCCCGTCCACCGGCCGCGTAGAGGTTGTAGCCCAGGCCGGCCAGCAGCAGGCTGAGGTTGAACAGGTTCGGGATTTTCGCGAAAAGCATGTCGGTCAGGCAGATGCAGAAGAAAAAAGCGGAGGCAATGAGGACGACTGGGGTGATTCGCACCGCGTACATGAAGTACGCGGCAACGGCCACGGCCAACAGGCCGGCCAGCAGACCGATAAAGGAAACATTGTCGTTTGCTTGAAACTTCACCTCATTGCCTCCATGGCAGACTTCTCATCAATTGTTGAGGGGCACACTATTGGGGGGTGGTTCCGCCTCCTCCTCCATTGGCACTGGTGAGTTCCGTGTTCGCACGCTTAAACACGGTATCTAGGCCTCCCTTGAGCAACGTGATCGTCCCGATCAGCGCGATGGCGATCAACGCCACCATCAGCCCGTACTCGACCATCGTCGCACCTTCTTCGTCCTTCAGGAACCGTTTGACCATCTCTTTCATTTCTTCCTCCTTTGGATGTGCTTGCGGGAGACCTGCTTACCCGAACTTGGCCCGCCTCCCATGGGACGCAAGTGGGAACCCATCTCATCATTCTGTACCATTGGCCTTCCCCTGTTTTGCCTTTACCTGCCGGGGTTGCCTTGGCCAGGGCCGCCCGAAAAATCTTTTTTTTCCGCTTGCTGCATTTCGGGTTGCCTTCGGGTAGCCAGGGAAGGCAGCGCGGACCCCGTATCAATAATCCATCTTGAAGTTGAGGGCCGATTCAGTCCAATTCGCATCGGTTATTAAAACAAGGATTCTCAATTGTCTGCCGCTTGGCATATATCTCTATGAAACTTAAACTTTAAAATATCTCCAACTCTTAGTTTGTTTGATGTTTTTGAAATGTCCATGTTTCTGATAAAAATCTGATAAAAATCCAGCCGTTGAATTCACTGTGTTCTTTCACGTTTATGGAGTGGCAATTATTGCGCCATCGTCAAAAAAAGAGAAAAAATACCGAATAACGAGGCGATTTCACCTACTAATATGATTTTAATAATTCTATCGTTGTTGTTATGGAATAATAGTTTGAAACAAAATATGTCAAATGGCGCTGACAATAAATGTCATATGACTATGTAATCTCATTTGTCCTTAGTTTAATTAAGGTTACGCTGTCATTAGAATTGTTCTGATTTTTTTGTCACAAACCATATCACAATAATCTTATTACAATTGTAGTGTCAGAATTCATAGTGCAGCGCTTACATGCTTTAGTTTTAGGGGTCATCAGCTGAATCTATGTGTACAGAGATAGTTATCGCCTGACACTGCCGCCCCTGGCGGGGTGACGTTTACGCGGCTTCTTCGGTTACGGTTTTCGGCTTCGGCAGGTCATCATCAAAGGCCTGATACGGTACCCGGCCATTCATGTTGCGACCCTGATGGGTCCGCTCGTAAATGATCACCCATCCCATCCTCCGTCCAGCCCAAGACAGAACGACAGAAAAGCCCCTGCAGAGGCCAGGGTCAGCCCTTCCCTGAAATCCGCCGCACCCCTCTTCGATCCAGGGGCTCAGCCGGAGGAAGGGCATTCAAAATTAGCTGAGCCTAAACCATAGCAAGGCATATGCCATGCCTTTAAGTTATTGTTTTGAAAAAGTTATTCAGGCAGGGATCGCAGAAAAGCCGCGGCATTGTTTCCAATGGAACCATTAACAGGAGGGGGAGTGTTACCACTGGGGAACACAGGCTTTAAATAGTCAAAAATCCTTGATATGTTTGTATCCCTTGGATACAGGCAGGCAATGTCCTGCAGCGGACCGGTGGCGTTGAGCTGGATGATCGGTCAGAATTTTGCTCCGGATTCTGGGGAAGCTAGTTTTATGATTGGAACGAAAACGCGTTACCTGTGACCTTGCCGATGAAAAAAATTGACATCGAGCGTTTGGTCGGAGTACAAGCATGCTCATTTTTCTTTTGGATTAAGAGCATCCCGTGCAAACTCGGGCCGGGTTTAGCTAAAAATGAAGCACAGGTCTGTAACGAATCCCGCTCTCCGATGAATAATTGAGAGCTCATTTTTATTCCAGCGATGTGCTGATCCTTTTAGATCACGAATAAAAAGAAGTGTCGGGAGTGTGGTATGCAGGAAACAGGGAGGTCATCCGGAGTGGTCATCGCGATGACCGTATTTCTGGGAGCAGTTTTATTGAACTCTCTAACGGGTTTTCATAGCTTGCTTTTTGCTGCCACGGCCGAATCCTGCATGGCCAGAAATTGCCACGCCAATTTTGGCAAGGAGGCATTCGTCCACGGTCCGGTCGCCTCCGGCGACTGCATCTTGTGTCACATCCAGACGAGGAAGCACAAGTTCGAGCCGATCGCCGACGCCGGAAAACTTTGTCTGGAGTGTCATGAGCGGCTCGACACGGAAAAAGTCGTGCATCAGCCGGTCAGGGAAGGCAAGTGCACCCAATGCCATGACCCGCACCAGTCCCCGAACAGGTTCATGCTGAGAGGGGCTGGGGCCGACCTCTGCTACCGTTGTCACGACAGGGCTCTCGCCGGCGGCAAGTACGTTCATGGACCGGTGGCCGCGGGAAGTTGCAGCACCTGCCATGACGTTCATCAGAGCGAGTTTCCGCGAATGCTTCTGGCCGAGGGGAATGAGGTCTGTTTCGCCTGCCATTCCGACAAGGCGGAGGCGATCAAGGCCCGGAAGTTCATCCATGCGCCGGTCGAGGAAGCCTGCGTCAACTGCCACAATCCCCACAGCAGCCCGTTCAGGTATAATTTGCCGGCGGATGGTTCGCGCGACCTCTGCTACACCTGCCATGCGGAGAAGGCTGCACAAATCGCCGGAGCAACGGTCAGACACGGTGCGCTGAACACCGAACGGAAGTGCCTCAGGTGCCACGATCCCCATGCTTCCGATTACGTCAAGCAGCTTCCCCAGGCGCCGGCCGACCTCTGTCTGGGCTGCCACGACCGGGAATACACCAAGTCGACCGGCAAGGTGGCCAACATGAAGGAATTGCTGAGCCTCAATGTCATCCACCATGGTCCGATCAAGCAGAAGGACTGCTCCGGCTGCCACAATGCCCACGGCTCGAAGAATTTCCGGATGCTGCGCGAGTATTTTCCGGAAGCCTTCTACGCCGGCTACAATCCGGACAACTACAAGCTCTGCTTCATGTGCCACGAACAGTCTCTGGCCAGCGAAGAGAAAACCATGACCCTGACCGGTTTCAGGGACGGTGACCGTAACCTGCATGCCGTCCACGTCAATAAGCCGGACAAGGGGCGGACCTGCCGCGCCTGCCATGATGCCCATGCCACCAACAACCCCCGGCATATCCGGGACGCCGTCCCTTTCGGCGGCTGGCAGTTGCCGGTGGGCTTCACCAAGACCGAGACCGGCGGTCAGTGTCTGCCGGGATGTCACCAACTGCTGAAATATGACCGCAACAAACCGGTGGGCAAGCCCTAGAGGCTTTCCCGGTTGCCAAAGGAGTCGTTCGGACGATGCAATTACCTCGAATCATCCAGGCTCTGACGCCGGGGCTCCTGCTTATGCTGGCAGTCGCGTTTTTCGAGCCGGCGCGGGCGGCCGGAGCGGAGGCGGTCCGGCCGCCGGCCGCGCCGACAGGCAGCCCGGAACCCGCTGAAAAGGGACGGTCCGCCGAGATCGAGGCCCTTCGGGCAGAACTGGCGCAGGCGGGCGGCGACGCCCCGGCCCATTCCCGCCTGGGCTGGCTATTGCTGGGAGAAGGGGACTGGGATGCGGCCATCACGGCCTTCGATCATGCCCTGCGGCTCAACCCCCGCTCCTCCGACGCCAGAACGGGGAAAGGGGCGGCTTTGGCCCGCAAGGGGGAGCTTGCTGCGGCGGAAGCTTTGCTGAAGGGCGCCCTTGAGCACAATCCCAACCCGGTTCGGGCCCATTATGAGCTCGGCCTGGTTTACGACCGCCTCGGGGCACCCGACAAGGCCATGGCAGAGTTCAAGGCAGCAATCGAGCATTATCGCCAGGGCCGCAGGTAGCCGCCGTAGTGTGCCGTTTTTCCCCGGAATGTGAGCGAGGAACTCCATGCGTATCCGGATCCATTATTTGGTGGTGCTGACCTTTTTGCTCTCGGGGCTCGGCTTGTGCATCATGGTCCCTTCCGGCGCCACCCTGCAGGGACTCCAGGTCGGAGCCGAGGCCCCAGACTTCCGTTTGCCAAGCGTGACCGGCGAGAGCTGGACCTACGCCGAGTTGAAGGGGGAAAAACTGACCCTGGTCGTCTTCTGGTCGACCTGGAGCAAAAAATCGGCGCAGGCGCTCAGCGACCTTCAGCAACTTTACGACAAGTACCGCGATCGCGGGCTGTCGGTCATTGCCATCAACGCCGACGGGCAGACGGTGTCGGAGGAAGCCATGGCCGCCATCAAGACCACGATCGCCGAACTCAAGCTGGAATTCCCGGTCCTGGTCGACCGGCAACTGGCGACATTTCACGACTTCGGGGTGATCGCCCTGCCTTCCACCGTCCTGCTGGACGGGGAGAGGAACATCAGGTACGAGCTTTCGGGTTACCCGCTGGTCGGCGCCGGGGAATTGAAAGGCCTGGTGGCGTCGGCACTGGAGGGGGAACGCGCCGCCGTCGCCTTGCCGAAGCAGGACCGCCAGCCGACCAGAACGGCCCTGCGATACTACAATATGGGGAGAAATACCCTGAAATCGCGACGAATGGCGGAGGCGGCCGAGACCTGGTTCCGCAAGGCCATTGCCGAGGATCCGGGGTTTGTCCTGCCGCATCTCGGCCTGGCCAAGGTCTACGCCGGCCGGGGTGATCTTGCCCGGGCCAGAACCGAATACGAGCAGGCACTGGCCAAGGAGCCGGGCAACGCTGTCGCCCTCTGCGAGATGGGAATATTGCTGGTGCAGGAGGGCAGGCTGGTGGAAGGGCAGTCCTTGTTCGCTCGGAGTCTGGCCGTGGATGAGGCGTACGCCCCGTGCTACTATTACGCCGGATACGCTCATGGCAAGCAGGGGGACATGGGTGCCGCCTTGAAGATGTTCGAAGAAGCTGCCGCCATCAACCGGCTCGATTTCGAAATCTACACCTACAAGGGGCGCATGTACGAAGAGCTCGGCAGCGTACGGGAGGCGGCTGACGCCTACCGGCAAGCTGTCGAGGTGATCCTGTCGTTGAACTGACGACAGGGGGCGGGTTCCGGTCGGGGCGGAGGGGCGTCGGTAAGGCAGCGGCAGAAGTGTGGAGATGGGCCTGAACCGGTATGGACGACAGGGTGGAACGCAGAATGAACGCCCGGCGCAAGCCGGGCTTTTTTTGTGTTAAAAGGGTAGGCTTGTGTGTAGTTAGGGAACACAAAAAATTCGGATGCGGCAGCGCGGAGGCGGCCGGAGAGTTTTGCGTATAGGCAAAAAAACGAGCACTGTCCAAATGATGGGCAGTACTGATTAACATTTGTCCACTCTGGCACGGTAAGTGGATATTGTTTGGGCGGCCGCGGGCCATCCCGACATGTGTAACAGGCGTCTGCATAAAAAGCAGTCAATTGGCCATTGCATTCTAACCCCACAGGAGGAAGTCATGACCACCAAGCTCGACGAAAAGATTGAACCGATTTACCAGGAAGTCCTCAACCGCAACCCCGGTGAAGTGGAGTTCCATCAGGCGGTGCGGGAGGTGCTCGAATCTCTCGGGCCGGTGCTGGTGAAGCACCCGGAGTACATGGAGCGCAAGATCATCCAGCGCATCTGTGAACCGGAGCGGCAGATCATCTTCCGGGTGCCCTGGCAGGACGACAAGGGACAGGTCCACATCAACCGCGGCTTCCGCGTCGAGTTCAACAGCGCCCTCGGTCCCTACAAGGGCGGCCTGCGCTTCCATCCTTCGGTCTATCTCGGCATCATCAAGTTCCTCGGCTTCGAGCAGATTTTCAAAAACTCCCTGACCGGCATGCCGATCGGCGGCGGCAAGGGCGGCTCGGACTTCGACCCCAAGGGGAAATCGGACGACGAGATCATGCGCTTCTGCCAGAGCTTCATGACCGAACTCTACCGACACCTCGGCGAGCACACCGACGTCCCCGCCGGTGACATCGGCGTCGGTGGCCGCGAGATCGGCTACATGTTCGGCCAGTACAAGCGCATCACCAACCGCTGGGAGGCTGGCGTTCTGACCGGCAAGGGACTCAAGTGGGGCGGCTCGCTGGTGCGCCCCGAAGCGACCGGCTACGGCGCCACCTTTTTCATCAACGAGGCGCTCAAGGCCCGCAAGGACTCCTTCGCCGGCAAGACCTGCCTCGTCTCGGGCTCGGGCAACGTCGCCATCTATACCATCGAGAAGATCCACCAGCTCGGTGGCAAGTGCGTCGCCTGCTCCGACAGCAACGGCGT
>DASPGW010000190.1 GCA_035620395.1 Desulfuromonadales bacterium
CATTTAGGTTTCGTTCATATGATTTCGAATTTCTTCGCGCACTTCGCGGCTTCGCGTGAGACTGCATTTCCAGGGTTATTTACCGCCCCCCGGCCGTTCCAGCCAAAGCCCCGCCAGCAGCAGCAGGAGTGCAAGCCCTAACCCCGGGTAAAGCGGCGGAATGGGGGGCCAGCCGGCGAGTCCGGCCGCTACCGTAGCAACGGGGGCGAGAAAGATGGCCAGGGCGCCGGCCCGGGCGGGGGAGCGGCCGCGCAGGTAGACCGCGGCCAGCAGCGGCAGGCAGAGAGTGGCGCCGCGCAGTCCCATCGACAGGAAGCTCCACTGCAGGATGGTCGAGCCGAGGTTGAACAGGAGCAGGGCGAGCGCCGACAGCAGCACGCCGAGCGACACCAGGCGCAGGCGTTTCAGCTCCGTGCCGCCGCGGCCGAAGCGCGCCAGCACGTCGAGCTGCAGGGTGGTGCCGGCGCCGAGGGTGAGGCCGGAAGCGGTGACGATGGCGGCGATCAGCAGGGCAGCGAAGGCGATGCCGGCCAGGGCCGGTGGAAAATGCTGGGTCAGAAAAGCCGGCAGGGCCTGGACGCTGTCGAGTTCCGGGCGGGAAAGGCGCATGGCGAGCCCGACGGCGATGCCGCAGAGCCCGAGCGGCGGGATCAGCAGGGCGCTGAGCAGCGCTCCCTGCCGGGCGGCCCGCCGGTCGCGGGCGGCGAAGATCGCCTGCAGGTAGGTCTGGGTGGAGACCACGCCGACCAGCATGGAGAGCAGGTCGTTGAGGCCGGCGCCGACGCCGTAACCGAAAAGGCTGAACCAGGGGAAGGCGGGGAAGGCGCCGGTCAGCGCACTCCAGCCGCCGGAGAGGCCAAGGGCCCGGGAACCGGCCAGCAGCATGACGCCATAGAGCAGGATGAGTTTGGCCAGGCCGAGCGGCCCGGCTCCCCGCATGCCGCCGCCGAGGGTGATCAGGGCGACCAGTCCGGCGGCGGCCAGGGCGGCAGCGGCCGTCGACCAGCCGAACAGGGCGCTCAGCAGGGCGCCGGCGGCCAGCAACTGGGCGACGATGTGGATGAACATGCCAACGGCCGAAAAGAGGCTGGCGGCGACCCGGGCCCGGTCCCCGTAATAGCGGGCGATGAACTCGGGGATGGTCGTCACTTCCCCCTCCCGCAGGGGGCCGGCGAGGAAGAGTCCGAGCAGCAGGCAGGCGAGGCCGGAACCGAGGGTGAACCACCAGGCGGAGAGTCCGAAGCTGAAGGCGAGCTGGGCAGTGCCGATGGTCGAGGCGCCGCCGACCAGGGTTCCCATGATCGCTCCGGCGACGTGCCAGGGCCCAGCCGCGCGGCCGGCCAGGGTGAAATCGGCGGCGCTGCGCAGGCGCGGCCGCCAGGCGATCAGGGCGAGCCCTGTGAGGGTGGCGGCGAAGGCGAGCAGAAAGGATGGAGACAACGGTTGCATCGGCTTTCCAGGGCGCCGGGCATCCGTCGCCGGCAGACGTTCGGGGCGCTGTTTTCATACCACCGGCCCCGGGGATTGTCCATCTCTTTCTCCATGGTAATTTTCAAAAACACGATTCGGTGGTTGACATCCTCCCAGGCTTGACGTATTGTTCACCTCCGTTGTCGCGGGGTGGAGCAGTCTGGTAGCTCGTCGGGCTCATAACCCGAAGGTCGAAGGTTCAAATCCTTCCCCCGCAACCAAAATCATTGAAAGGATCGGCAGAGATGTCGGTCCTTTTTTGATGTCTACACCCCCCGTTTCCCCCCTCGCCATCCCGGAAATATCCGTTTCCTCCGCTCAGAAGATGCTGTATAAAGAAATCTCTTCACGGGGAACCAGAACCCCCGCCGGTTATCTCCCTCTGCAAGCCCTTATTGTTTTTGCCAAAAGGCAGGGTGCGCTCGTGCCAAGAATCTTCCTCTCCATTTGCCTTCTCCTCGCCCTTGCCGGCCTCGCGCAGGCCGAAAAACTCTACAAGCACAAGGATGCCAAGGGGACGATCGTCTTTTCTGACCGGCAGCCGGATGTGCGGAACTTCGAGGTGAGCCAGGTTGATGTTGGAAGTGTCAGGTCGCGCCTCAGCCTGAAAAAGGTGGGCAAGGACGAGAATTGCAAACTGGTGGCCGTCAACGAATATCGCGGCCCCGTGGAAGTGAGCATCGATCTCCCCAACTGCGTCAACGTCGCATCCAACCACAAGCTTCCCGCCCGGTTCGTGATCCCCGGCTCAAGCGAGTTGGAGACCGTCCGGCTTTGGCGCACTCAGCCGGGGCAGGAGTATTCCTATACCTACAAGCATACCCATGTCTTCGGCGATCCCCGCGCCGAGCACCGGCCGAAAAAGCCGTATCGGCTGCCGATACCGGCCGGACGGGAATTCCGGATTACCCAGTCCTTCAAGGGCGGCAAATCGCATTCCGGTCCCCAGAACCAGTACGCCGTAGATATCGCCATGCCGCAAGGGACGAGGATTCTGGCCGCCAGGTCGGGGGTGATCATGGATGTGGCCAACGACTTTTTCACCGGCGGAGGGGATGCTCGGTTCCGGGGGAAGGCCAACTACGTCCGGGTGCTGCACGACGATGGAACGATGGCGGTCTACGCCCACCTCAAGCTGGAGACGGTGCAATACCCCATCGGCTCAAGGATCGAAGAGGGCCAGTTCATCGCCGAGGCCGGCAGCACCGGCTACTCCACGGGACCGCACCTGCATTTTGCCGTCCAGAAGAATTTCGGGATGGAATTGAGGTCCCTGCCGTTCGTTTTTGCGGACAAATACGGAAGGCCTTTTACCCCCGAGGCCGGGATGAAGGTTTCCATGAATTGAGAAAACCGGGCGGCATGTGCCATTGAGAATTTTCACCGCCCTGTGTAAGATAGGGTCAACTCAAGTGAAAGGAGGATTTGCGCATGTTCGGACTTGGAACCCAGGAGTTGATCATCATCCTTGTCCTGGTGCTCATGATTTTTGGCGCCGGCAAGCTTCCCCAGGTAGGCAGCGCCTTGGGCAAGGGACTGCGAAACCTGAAGGATGGGTTGAAAGATGTGACCGAGGAGAAAGAGGAGGAGAACAAACCGGCGCCACTGGAAAAGAGGAAGGAAGACCCGTCTGCCGATCTGCCGCCAAAATGAAGCCCGCCCCCCTATTTTATTGATCTGAAAACCCCGCACCGATCCATTCCGGCAGCCTGACCCTGTTGGTTATTTCGGCAGAACTGCCCGGTCCTGCGCCGCTTTTTTTCCGCTCGCCGGGTTGCATTCAGCGGGTGTTTCGGGCTAAGCTTAGTCTGTGAATTGATTTCCCGCACCGGAGGATGAATGGCGATGAAATATGGGCTGGCTGTTTTTCCAGGGGGCCTGCTTCTGATCATGCTGGCAGCCGGAACGCTTTTCGCTTCCGAAAGTGCCTGCCCGAATCCCCTGATCAAGCCCCCGCGGGTCTTTCTCCAGACCGACCACCTGAAGGGTCCCGCCCCCCCCGAGTCGAATGGCAATTCTGCCGACGAGAAGGGATACCGGCTCAACGAGGCGCTCATCGGCGGCAGCCCGGTTGCCGGCTCTACCCAAACCGACAAATCCTCCGTCGAACTTGCTGCGGAACAGGACCTGGCCGCCCTGCGCATCAAGAACGACAGCAGCGTCACCCCGTACGTCGGCGCCGGTGTCGCCACCGGTCCCGACGCGGAGGCGACCCCGGGCCTCTCCAGATACGAAGCGGAACGAGAGGCCGAGCGGCAGGAATACCTGCTCGGCGCCGGCCTGAAATGTGACCTGAGCCAATCCGCCCGGCTCAATCTCGGCTACCGCTACTCGACCGGCAACCTGCCCGAAGAGCTCTCCGGCCTCGGCCTGAACCCCGCCGAACCCGCGAGCGACGACCACCACCTCTCATTCGGTCTGAAACTCGATTTCTGACCTGCCTTTACCCC
Source organism: Desulfuromonadales bacterium (assembly GCA_035620395.1). Classification (NCBI taxonomy): domain Bacteria; kingdom Pseudomonadati; phylum Thermodesulfobacteriota; class Desulfuromonadia; order Desulfuromonadales; species Desulfuromonadales bacterium. The sequence goes on from DASPGW010000190.1 coordinate 3,921, forward strand.
ATGCTCCCCAGGCTGGCCAGCGACACCAGATCCGCCAGGCGAACCCCGCCCGTCTCTCCCCGTACCATCAGGTCGCAGCGCCCCTGCCGGGTGAAGCCGGCCGCTCGCAGCAGCGACTGAAGCGGCGAGGATTCGATCGCGTCCGTTACCAACTCGGTCCGCTCCGCCGCCGCCCCGAGAACGGCCAGCAGCAGACGGCGGTTCTCCCGCGGGCAGCACTCTGCGGAGATCCACGGCCCGAGCACCTGCATGCCCTGGCCGCCCTGCAGCAGCGCCACCGTGCGGCCGCAGGCGAAGACCTCTCCCGCCCGGGCCAGTGGCGACAGCAGACGGTTGCGCGACTCACCCCAGACCTGGACGTCGCCGGCCAGAAGCCCCGCGATATCCGTCTTTCCTTCTTCGGCCAGGCTTCCGCCTTCCGCCTTGAGCGTCCAGCGCACCACCCCATCGATGACGGCGAACCCCTTCTTCTCGTACAGGGGGCGCCCCGAGGGTGAGGCGGTCAGCCAGATGCTCGCGACGCCCAGCCGCTCCAGCACGTCCACGGCGTGGTCGAAAAGCAGGGCCCCATAGCCGCGTCCACGGCAGGTGCCAGGAACGATCAGGTTGCCGATCCAGCCGCTTTTCTCGTGCGCCACGGCGGTGACGAAGCCGAGCACGTCTTCGCCGCGGCGCAGGACGAAGGCGCTCCCCGCCAGCGGCCCGCGGAAGAGGGCCAGTTCGCTTTTCGGCACCCGCCAGCCTTCCGCCCGCGCCAGAGCAAGAAAGACCTGCCAGTCCGCATCCGTCGGCGCCATGATTTCCATAATCCCTCCTCGGCAACGGCAAGGGGAACGCCTTGCTTATTGCCTTCATCCTTCCTTTCATGCCACTTTCCGCTGCGAGCGGCAGAGGGTCAGCAGTTCCTGGTCGGAGAGCGGCCGCTTGTTGCGCTGGGAGATGCTGCGCACCCGCTCCAGCAGGTCGTTCGCCTCGAGCCGGTCGAGTTCGATGCCGAGCTGGCGCAGGCGGTGGATCAGGCCGTGGCTCCCCGAGTGCTTGCCGAGCACCAGGTGGCGGGCGAGGCCGACCTCGGCCGGGTCGAATCCCTCGTAGTTGCCCGGATTCTTCAGCACGCCGTCGGCGTGCAGCCCCGATTCGTGGGAGAAGACCTTTTCCCCGACCACCGCCTTCCACTCGGGGACCGGCCGGCAGCTGGCTTTCCCGACGAAGCGCGAGAGCTCGACGAAGCGGTGGGTGTCGATACCCGGATCGACGCCGCAGGCGTGCTTGAGGGCCATCACCACCTCCTCCAGGGCGGCGTTGCCGGCCCGCTCCCCCAGTCCGTTGACGGTGGTGTTGACGAAGGTCGCCCCGGCGCGCAGGCCGGCGATGGCGTTGGCGGTCGCCATCCCCAGGTCGTTGTGGGTGTGCACCTCGATATCCAGGTCGGGGACCCGCTGCCGCAGGAACCGGATATTCTCGTACATGCAGAAGGGATCGAGAATGCCGAGGGTGTCGCAGTAGCGGAAGCGGTCGGCCCCCATCCCCCTGGCGATGGTCATCAGTTCGGCCAGGAAGTCGAGGTCGGCGCGGCTGGAGTCCTCGCCGCCGACCGAGACGTAGAGCCCCCGCTCCTTGGCGAAGCCGAGAGCCACCTTCAACTGCTCCCTGACCCAGTCGCGGCTCTTGCGCAGCTTGTGGGCGATGTGCAGGTCGGAGACCGACAGGGAGATGTCGACCGCCGTCACGCCGGCGTCGATGGAGGCCTGGATGTCCGCCACCACGGCCCGGTTCCAGGTGATCAGCCGCGCCGCGAGGCCCATGTCGACCAGCGCCCTGACGCTCGCCTGCTCCTCGGCGCCCATCGCCGGAATGCCGCATTCGAGCTCCTGCACGCCGATCTGGTCGAGCATGCGGGCGATGCGCTTTTTCTCCTCGAGGGAGAAGACGACGCCGGCGGTCTGTTCGCCGTCGCGCAGGGTGGTGTCGTCGATGACGATTTTTCTCTCTTTCATGCTCTCCATGCTCGCCTCCGTGTCGATGCCACGAAAAAGCCCCGGGACCTTGTTGGGGGTCCCGGGGCTGCTCTGCCCGTCTGCCGGCGGCGCTGCCGGTGAACTGACTCTGTCACTCCATCATATAGCACAGGGCGTGCCAAGGAAAAGTCCTGAAAAATGCGGGGTTGCTGCCGAGCCAGGGGGGGGAAGCTGCCGCAAAAGCAGGCAAGGTTGCCTGCAAAAAACCCGTAACTGGTGATGCGTGACTGGTGAAACCGTTAAACCTGGAAAAAGCAGTTTCGCGCAAAGCTCGCAAAGAACGCAGAGGAAAATCAGGCGGTTATCTGACCCTGGCGTTTAGCCTGATTGGTGCGGGTCTACATCTTCATAAGTATTTGAATTTCTTTGCGGCCTTGGCGCCTTTGCGCGAGTAAATGCCGTTTTCAGGATAATTTGGCAGCAAGGAGGATTCCATGAGCCAGGACAATTCTGCCGGGGAGAGGGGACCGCGAAGCGACGACCGTCCTCTCTGGGACATAATCATGGGCATCTACGGCTACCAGGCCGTTCTG
>DASPGW010000191.1 GCA_035620395.1 Desulfuromonadales bacterium
TAATAAACAATAAATCGAGGCTTGATTCTACCGATTATGCCCATATCCGGCAAGAAAGAAGATTCCCCAGTTTTGCCGCCAGCGCGGCGCGGGCATCCTTCTCTCCATGCACCAGCCGGATCTCGGCCGGTTTATAGCGCATGCGGCGGACGAAGTCGACCAGATTCCTGGCGTCGGCATGGGCCGAGTAGCCGCCGAGGGTGTGGACCCGGGCGCGGATGTCGATGCGCGCACCGTCGAGGACCACGTAGCCGCCCCGGGGTCCGTACTCCTGGATGGCCCGCCCCGGCGTGCCCTGGGCCTGGTAGCCGATGAACAGGACGTCGGTGCGCGCATCGCCGAGGAGCGCCTTGAGGTAGTGGACGATCCGGCCGCCGCTGCACATGCCGCCGGCGGCGATGACGATGCAGGGGCGGTCGTTCTTCTGCAGGACGCGGACGGCCTGCTCGTGGTCCGCATGCTCTTCGATCACCGTCAACTGCGCGAAGCCGAGCGGCCGGCGGCCGCTGCGCACCCGACGCTGCGCTTCCGCGTCCCAGTAGGGGCGCAGCTTCCGGTAGGCGCCGGTGATCCGGGTGGCGAGGGGGGAATCGAGGATGATTTCCAACTCGTCCCAGGGAAGCCCCCTGGCCGCGGGCCGCTGCCGGTGGCGGTGGATGATCTCCTCCAGCTCGTAGAGCAGCTCCTGCGTGCGGCCGAGGGCGAAGGCCGGGATGAGCACCGCGCCGCGATTGGCCAAGGCGTGCTCGATGATCGCCTGCAGCCGCTCCCGCCGGCCCTTGCGCCCCTCGTGCAGCCGGTTGCCGTAGGTCGACTCGAGCACCAGCACGTCGGCCCGCAACGGAGACTTCGGCGCCGGCAGCAGCGGCGCCCAGGGCGCACCGAGATCGCCGGAGAAGACGATCCGCGACTCGCGACCCGTGCCTGGTGACTGGTTTTCCCTCGGGCCTCGTGCCTCAGGCCCCGCGCCTGGTTCTGCAGATTTGCTTCGGGTCTCGACATACGCCGAGCCAAGGATATGCCCGGCCGGCTGCAGGCGAATATTCAGCTCGACGCCGGCGCCGGTCGGGATCGTTTTCCATTGGCCGTAAGGGAGGGGGACGATGCACTTCTTCAGCTCCGCCAGGAACCTGTCCGTCAGCCGGGCGTCGCGGCTGACGCCGACCCGGAAGGCGTCCTCCAGCATCAGCGGCAGCAGCAGCGCCGACGGCGGCGAGCAGTAGATCGGCCCGCGAAACCCCGCTGCCAGCAGCCAGGGGATGCGCCCGCAGTGGTCTATGTGGACATGGGTGATGACCAGGGCGCGCAGGTGACCGACGGGGAAATCTATTTCAAGACCAGAGGACGGAGGACCGAAGACGGAGGACGGAGGACGGTTTTTGCTGTCTTCCGTCCTCTGCCCTCTGTCCTCAGAAATTTCGTCCCCCTGAAACAGCCCGCAGTCGATCAGGATGCCGGCCTCCGGGCCGACCCGCAGTTCATGGCAGGAGCCGGTCACCCCCTCCTTGCCGCCGTGATGGATGATGCGCGGATACCCCTCCATGTTTCCCCCTCCTTCGTGTTGCTGTTTCAAGATGCAGGATTCGAGTCTTTTCTCGTATCTTGCATCTTGTATCTTATATCCAGTCCCACTTCAGTAGTGGTAACGAAGCTGGGCAATGAGAACGCCCTCAACTGTCACCTTGTAAACTATTCGGTGCTCAGAGGTGATGCGTCGGGACCAGTAGCCCTGCAGGGCATGTTTAAGCGGCTCAGGTTTGCCGATGCCGGCGTAGGGCGTTCTTTGTATTTCCCTGATCAATTCGTTGATCCGTCGAAGGATCATCTTGTCCGTTTGCTGCCAATAGAGGTAATCCTCCCAGGCCTCGTCGGCAAAAATCAAGGTCATTGGTCGGCCAGCTTTCTTTCGGTCCCCCTGCCCTGTTCAAGTTGCTGAATCGCATCCAGAAGACGCCTCGTATTCCTGGAGCTGCGCAGCAGGTAGGCCGTCTCTTCCAACGCCTGGTAATCTTCCATGGACATCATGACCACGGCCGATTCGCTTTGGCGGGTGATGATGACAGGCTCGTGCGCCTCCCGAACCTCGTCCATGATTTTGGCGAGGTTCTGCCTCGCCGTCGTGTAATTGATTGCTTTCATGATCGGCACCTCCCTGTACGAATTACTGTACAGGTTGAAGAAGTTGAAGTCAAGGTGCTCCGGCCCCTCCTGACCTGGAGAATGTCCAAATGGCAGCACCGGTCAATGCCTTTGTTTTCAATTGGGTGGGCAAAAGACAGTGAGGCGGGGGCGGCCGCAGCGCCGACGATCGAGGGGCGCGAGGGGACAGGCACCCTCATGAAAAGGCGCCCGCCCCGCTCTTTTCACGTGCAGGGGGAGGGAAATGGCTGGCGGACGTTTGGCGCTATTCAGGTTGTTTTATGAATGTCCCGCAAGGTTCCCCCGACGGCAGGTCCTGTCTGCAGGGGAACCTGAGAGGGATGCACCGCAGCGGCCGTTTCGGGCGCCGGCTCCATCTGCCGGGGAGCTACCTTCTCTGTCCAGCGCATCCCCGTGGCGGGGGCCGAATTCGGCAGGCGCTTGTAGAAACTGCCGTTCAGCTGGCTGTGCTGCACCAGGTAGCGGCGAAAGTTCTCGAACAGCCGGCGATTCGGCCGGGAGGTGAGCGCCGCCCGCCAGAACCGGTCGAGCGGCCCCTGGAAGGTCAGCCCCTGCATATCGTACATCGCCTCCCCGCACACTTTGACCGGCGCCCGGTGAAAGAGCGCCGACAACCCCACCGTGCTGTTCACCACCACCACCCCGCGGGCGTGTCTGAGCAGGGTGGGCAGGTGCTGGTCGTGGATGTAGAAGCACCGCCCCTGCAAGCCGTGCCTGGCCGTCAACTTGCGGATCAGGCTGGTGTAGTCGAAATACCCCCGGTCCATGGGGTGGTGCTTGATCACCAGCACCTCCCTGGGCGCCGCGTGTTCGGCGAACGACTCGACCACTTCGCTGATGAAATGAGCTACGGAGTCGAAGGCGGAGTGTACGTGAATCTGGGCGTCTTGATGCACCTGGAGCGGCACCAGAAAAAAACGCCTGGAAAGCGGTCCGGTGAGGCGGGCTGTAAGGCCGCGCTCTTTGACG
>DASPGW010000192.1 GCA_035620395.1 Desulfuromonadales bacterium
GGGACAGCAGCTGGAATCATCGCATCATCCGGGGCCTGGGTAACTCTTTCGCGCAGGATAGCAGATCTTCGCATCCGCGCCCACCCTTTCTTCCCGGTGCACCGGGGAGGAGGGTCCGGGATGTCGGCGGAGCAGTTCGCCACAGACGCCGGCCTGCTGGAGCGGGGCCTGAAGGCATTGAAAAGGGTACCGGGGGCGGCTGAAAAGGCGCCCGGCCATTGACGGCGGCCGTCCGGCGGTGTATTTAAATATGGACCGATAACGGCTATTCCAACTCCAGGAGGTTTCCCCCATGAAAAAACTGCTCCTCGCCACCCTCGCCCTCTCCATCACCCTCTCCGGCTGCGGCTGGCACCACCGTCACCATGGCCACGCGGGCCACAAGGGTGGCAAGTGCCAATGCCCCTGCCCGCAGGCCGCTCCGGCGCCCGCCGAGGCGCCCGCCCCGGCGAAGTAGCGGCCGACCGAACCTCGCCCGGCCGTCGGGGATCCTCCGGCGGCCGGCATCTCCTCTGTCCCTCCACTCCTCCCCCGAGAAACGCGAAGGCGGGCCGCCCGGTCCGCCTTCTTTTTTCCTCACCCAACGGTCCCTGTCCCGGCCAATGCGCTACCCCGCCATCCGGGACTGCAGGTGGCCGTTCCTGTGCTAATCTCTACTTGAACCCTCATGGCACGAAGGGAAGGGAGTCAGCGATGAAAGTCGAACCTCAGAAGGAACACGAGTGGCTGCAGAAGCTGGTCGGCGCGTGGGCGTTCGAAGTCGAGGCGACAACGGAGCCGGGCTGCGCGCCCGGGCATTTCCGGGGGACCGAGAGCGTGCGGTCCATCGGGGGCCTCTGGATCGTGGCCGAGGGGCTGGGCGAGATGCCCGGCGGCGGCACCGCGACGACGATGATGACCCTCGGCTATGACCCGCAGAAAAAGCGGTACCTGGGCACCTGGATCGGGTCGATGATGACCCACCTCTGGATTTACGACGGCGCCCTCGATGCGGCCGAAAAGGTGCTGACCCTCGACACCGAGGGCCCCGCCATGACCGCCGAAGGGAAAATGGCGAAATTCAGGGACGTGATCGAGTTCAAGAGCGACGACCACCGGGTGCTGACCTCGCACATGCTGGGCGAGGACGGGAAGTGGTGCCACTTCATGACGGCGCACTATCGGCGGAAGAAGTAGCTGAGCGGCAGAAGGTGGGCGGGCAGATGCCGGAAATCGCAGCGGGCGATGATCACAGCCCGGCTCGATCGACGTGCTGGACGGCACGGGGAACCAGAGAGCGGCACCTGCCATACGCCCGTTGATGCGGGTTTGAAATGCACCCTGACCGGCCCCGCCTTGATCCTCCCATTTGGCGCCTGTTTTGCAAGAGAGACATGGGGACAGCAGAGAATACGCACCGTTTCGCCGGGGCTCAGGGGCGTTGCCGCGTGCCGGTGCGATGGTCCGTCGCATCAGGCGCAAATTCGCCGCCATTTGACCGGGCCGCACCCGGGTTACCCGAGGGGTCGGAAGGTTAAAAATCGGTGCAACGGAAAAACGGGAATGCACTTCATGCGGCAGGGATGAGTCCTGCAGGGAGGAATCGATGGAGCAGTTGAACGCCTTTTTTGCCGCGGCAAGCGGTTACGTCTGGGGGCTTCCCCTGCTGATTCTTCTGGTCGGCACCGGTATCGTCCTGACCGTCCGCCTGCGGGGAATCCAGGTTCGCCTGCTGGGCCACGCCCTGCGCGAGACCTTCGCCAGGCCGAAGGTCGATGAGCCTGGGGACGTCAGCCATTTCAAGGCGTTGATGATCGCCCTGGCCGCCACCATCGGCACCGGCAACATCATCGGCGTCGCCACCGCCATCTCCGTCGGCGGACCGGGCGCCCTCTTCTGGATGTGGATCACCGCCGCGGTGGGGATGGCCACCAAATACGGCGAAGGGGTGCTGGCGGTCAAATACCGGGTGGTCGACGAGAACGGCGAGATGGCCGGCGGGCCGATGTACTACCTGGAACGGGGGCTGGGACAGAAATGGCTGGGGGTCCTCTTCGCCCTCTTCGGTGCCATTGCCGCCTTCGGCATCGGCAACCTGGTGCAGGCCAACGCCGTCGCCGGCAACCTGAAGGAATCCTTCGGCGTGGCGCCGGGGATCACCGGCGTGGTCCTCGCCGCCTTGACGGCCCTGGTCGTCCTCGGCGGGGTGAAGAAGATCGGCAACGTCGCCGCCGTCGTCGTCCCCTTCATGGCGGTCGTTTACGTCTGCGGCTGCCTCCTCATCCTGGGCCGCTTCGCCGGCGAAATCCCGGGCGCCCTGGCCCTGGTCTTCCGGGACGCCTTCACCGGCACCGCCGCCACCGGCGGCTTCCTCGGCGCCACCGTCATGCTCGCCATCCAGAAAGGGGTTTCGCGCGGGGTCTTCTCCAACGAGTCCGGTCTCGGCAGCGCGCCCATCGCCGCCGCCGCCGCCAAGACCAACGAGCCGTGCGAACAGGCTTTGGTTTCCATGACCGGCACCTTCATCGACACCATCATCATTTGCACCATGACCGGCCTGGTCCTGATCGTCACCGGCGCCTGGAGCACCGGCGCCGAAGTGTCGGCCCTGACCAAATCGGCCTTCGACGCCGGCCTCCCCGGCAACTCGGGGGGCTATATCGTCACCTTCGGGATTGTCTTCTTCGCCTACTCGACCATCCTCGGCTGGGCCTATTACGGCGAAAAGTGCATGGAATATCTGCTCGGCGTCCGAGCCCTCCTCCCCTATCGCCTGATCTTTTCCCTCTGCGTCAGCATCGGCGCCGTGATCAAGCTCGAGCTCGTCTGGAACTTCGCCGACGTGATGAACGGCCTCATGGCCATCCCCAACCTCATCGGCCTGCTCGGCCTGTCGGGGGTCATCGTGGCGGAAACGAACCGCTTCCTGTCGGAAAAACGCCAGCGCGTCTCGCTAGGAGACGATTTCTAAAAGGTGCTGGTCATCCGCCGGATTCTCGCCGGGCGGACGATCGAGGAGGATTTGGGCTGAAGGGGGCGATTATCCTTTTTTGCCGGGCCGGTAGTAGAGGATGACGTCCCCGCATCCCAACGTCCTGGTTTTCAGGAGTTCCAGGTCGATCCTCTCGCCGATCTGGCTGAACAGGGGCTTGCCGCTCCCCAGAACGACAGGATTCACCACGATCCGGTATTCGTCGATCAGGCCGGGCGGCGCCAGGGCGGAGACGAGGGTGCCGCTGCCGAAGATCATCATATCCCCGCCGGCCTGCCGCTTCAGCCGGGCGACCTCCTCTGCGGGATTCGCCCTGACCAGCCGCGTATTCGCCCAGTCGGCCGCCCCCAGCGTCGTCGAGAAGACGACCTTGGGCAGGCTGTTCATCCTTTCGGTGATGAACGGGTCCTCCGCAGCTGCCGCCGGGGTCGGCCAGAAACCGGCCATCAACTGATACGTCACCCGCCCGAACAGCAGGGTGTCGACCCCCTCGAACAGCTCCCTGGCGTAGGCGTCGAATTCCTTATCCACCACGAACCAGTCGATCTCCCCGTTCGGCCCGGCCATGAAGCCGTCCAGGGACATCAGGTTGGACACGATCACCTTGCGCATGGCAGACCTCCCCTGCAAGCAGTTTCCTGACTTTCATTATACGCGCTGGAGCAGGCCGGGGCAGGACTGGATGCCGGGGTGTTATGGATCGGTGAGATTTGCAGACTGGCAGGGGTAGGACGTGTGCAGCAAAAACCGGGTTGACGGTGATAAGTCGGAATCGTCTTTCATCAGAGGTGTCGCCATTTCAAGAAACATCCCGGCGCGGCGGATTTGCTCCGCAGCCTCCTTCTTACTCATCCGGGCTTTCAGTGCATAATCTCCGACATTCCGGCTGTCCACCGCCATTAAGTTACCAGCCACGTCCCTGAATGACCCCATTTTACCCTAAAAAATCGACTTACAAGCTGTTTTTGACTGGATATTTTGGTGGATTTATCTGTAATTACAATTAGTTAATTTGGTCCGACCCCGGGTATTGGAGCAGGGGGAGGTGGGGCGGATAATGAATTCGGGATTTGTCCCGGCATTCCGCTGCCCCCACGCTTGACCATGGAGAAC
>DASPGW010000193.1 GCA_035620395.1 Desulfuromonadales bacterium
CTCGGACTGGAAAGCTCCAAAATCGGTTTTTACGCCGAAGTCAAGCAGAAGATTCAGGAGCTGGAAGCCGCCAACCTGGGGCTGCGCACCAAGTCGAGCGAGCTCCAGGCGATTTTCGACTCCATCGGCGACGGCGTGGCCATCTATGACGGCAGCGGCCACGTCCAGCACCGCAACCACATCTGTCCTCGCCTCTTTCCCAGGGAAACCATCGTGGGGGCTTCCTGCCGCCGGCTCTTTCATCCCGAACAGCCCCATTCACCTGTCAACTGCCCGGTGGAACGGGCGCTTTTGGGCGAAAGCGTCCAGATCTCCTTCGCTGCCAACAAGGAGGAGGCGGAGCCCCGCTATTTCGACGTCACGGCAACGCCCATCGAAGATCCCGGCGGCAAGCGGCGGGCGCTCATCTTCCTGCGGGACGTGACGGGAAAACGGCTCCAGGAGCTGCAGTTGCTGCAGGCGGAAAAGATGTCGAGCATTGGGCTGCTGGCTGCCGGCGTGGCCCACGAGATCAACAACCCCCTGACCTCGGTAGCCGGTTACGCCGAAGCTCTGCTACGGCGGTTCCGCGACGAACCGCAGCTGCGAGAAGACCCCCGACTCGACGCTTTCCCCAAATACCTGGAGGTCATCATCCGGGAATCGTACCGCTGCAAGGGGATAATCGATTGCCTGCTCTCCTTCAGCCGCAAATCGGACGGTTCCATAGAGCGGGTCGACATCAATCTGGCCCTGCAGGAGGTTCTGGAGCTGGTGCGGCACAAGGCCCGCTACGAAAGGATCGAAATCCGGGAAAATCTGCAGCCCGATCTGCCGGCAGTCCGGGGGGACGGCGCCGGGCTGCGTCAAGTGTTCATGAACCTTCTGATCAATGCCCATCAAGCCATCAACGGGGCCGGCACGGTGGAGATTGCCACCCGGGGCGACAGGACCGAAGTCATTATCCAGGTAAAAGACACCGGCTCCGGCATCCACCCCGAACTGCTGGACCGCATTTGGGACCCCTTTTACACGACCAAGTCGGTGGGGCAGGGCCTCGGTCTTGGCCTGGCCGTCACCTTCAACATCGTCAAACGGCACGGGGGAGACATCAAGGTGGAAAGCCAAAAAGGCGAAGGATCAATCTTTACTGTGAGACTGCCGCAATGTCAGGAATAGCAACGCGCAAGGGTGCCAAGGTCCTCATCGTCGAGGATGAAAAGCCGCTCCGGGAACTGCTGCAGATGGAGCTCTCCCGCAGCGGTTACAAGGTGGAGGTCGCCGCCAGTGGCGAGGAGGGTCTCGCTGCCTACAAGGAGCAGATCTTCAATGTGGTCCTCCTCGACGTGCGGATGCCGGGGGCGGACGGTGTGGAGATCCTGCAGCAGATGCGGGCGGAGTCGACCATCCCGGAAATCATCATGTTCACCGGCCACGGCACCATCGAGACGGCGGTCGAATGCATCAAGCATGGGGCCTACGACTATCTCACCAAGCCGGTGAAACTCGATGAGCTGGAGATGCTGCTCGACAAGGCCTATGATAAAAACCGCCTCAGGCTTGAGAACATCAACCTGAAGATGGAGGTCAACAAGGTCGAGAATCACCGGATTGTCGGCAAGAGCCAGGGGATCCAGAAGGTGCTGGAAACCGTCCGGCGCTGGGGGGTGACGGACGAGCACGTGCTGATCCATGGTGAAAGCGGCACCGGCAAGGAACTCGTCGCCCGGGCGGTGCACGACGCCAGCCGGCGGGCCAATAAGCCGTTTGTCACGGTCAACTGCGGGCGGCTCAGCGCCAACACTGCTGAAAGCGAGTTATTCGGTCACATGCAGGGTGCCTTTACCGGGGCGGTGAAGGGCAGGGCCGGGCTTTTCGAGCTGGCCGACACCGGCACCCTGTTCATGGACGAGGTTTCGGAAATGCCCCTTGACGTCCAGGTGAAGCTTCTGCGCATCCTGGAGACCAGCACCTTCCGGCGCATGGGGGGGAATCACGATATCCGCGTCGATGTGCGGTTCGTTTTTGCCTCCAACAAGAACCTCCAGGAATGTGTGAACCGGGGGGAATTCCGTGAAGACCTGTTCCACCGGATGAATCTGCTGCCGATCAACCTCCCCCCCCTGCGGGAGCGGCCGGATGATATCCTCCCTCTGGCCTGGTTCTTTCTCAAAACTTCCTGCGACAGTGGCCACGAAAACTGGGAAATCACCGAGGAGGCGATGGCGGCCCTGTGCGCCTACAGTTGGCCAGGCAACGTGCGGGAGCTGAGCAACACCATTCGCCGTGCCTGCATCCTGGCCAGTGACCGGGTGATTACCTCGGACCTTCTGCCGTTTTCCCCCCCGAAGGTCCTCCCACCCCTCCCCGCAAACGTTTCGGCGGATGCGCAGCCTCTGCCTCTCTGGGTCATCGAACGGGACCACATCCGGAAGGTCATCGAAAAGGTAGAAGGCAACAAGAGCAAGGCGGCGAAGATCCTCGAGATCGACCGCAAGACCCTCTACACCAAGCTGGAACGCTACGGTCTGCCAACCTAGCAGAGACTCTGCGGCATTTCTCTACATGGCCCGAGGGCAGGTTACGCGCCGGCCGGGGAAAGCTCGGGATAACCGACGTTACATCGACTTGCCGAGCGAAAATGGGTAGATTCTCCACAGTGTGGCAGAAATACTCAGCTGGCGGTCGAAGGATGAAGTGCCATGATGTCATTCGAAACCACGGAAATGCTCAAGCGGGCGGGGCTGCGTCCCCCAAGGACACTGACCCTCGCCATCACTGGCGCCTGCAATCTCGCCTGTCGTCATTGCTGGGTAGAAGCCGGGGAGTCCTCCTCCGCCGCGCACGTGCCGGAGCGGACTCTGCGCCGGCTGATCGAAGAGTTTGCGGCACTGGGCGGGGAGGGTATCCGTCTTACCGGCGGCGAGCCTCTTTGCCATCCCGGCTGGCTGGGGCTATTGCGCTACGCCCGTGCCCTGGGGCTGGGCGGCGTCTCGCTGCAGACCAACGGCATGCTGTTCCGCGAGGAAGAAGTGGGCGCACTGCGCGAACTCGACTTCCCGGGGCTCTCGATTCAGATCAGCCTGGATGGGGCCAGCGCGCCCACCCATGATCTGGTCCGGGGGGCGGGGGCCTTTCAGGCGGTGCTGGACGGCCTCCGGCGGCTCGTCCGGGGTGGGCTGGCGCCGCGTCTGACGCTTTTCTGCACGGAGATGCGGCACAATCTGGAGGAAATCCCGGCCCTTCTCGAACTGGCGGCGGACCTCGGCATCGGTTCCGTCGTCACCGGCACCCTCGTCCTGGGTGGCCGGGCGGCTGAAGGTTCCCTGGTCTCTCCGCCCACCCAGGACCAGTATCGGCGCCTGCTTGATCGCTACGACGCCGAGCCCCGCTTCCGCGAACTCTACAATAATATCGGCAAGGTGGCGGTACTGGAGTGGCGGGCGGCGGAAACGCCCCGTGCGGAATGCTGTACCTTTGTCGAAAACCCGTATCTCACGCCCACCGGCCGGCTTTATCCCTGCATGCTCTGCCATGCGGAGGCCTTTGCCGTGGCCGGAGTGTTCGAAAAAAAGCTTGCCGACGCCTTCGCCGAAGGAGTCCCTCTCTGGTCCGCCCTGCTGCAGATCAGCCACAGCCGGGCCGACGCGCTGGCGGAGTGCCGGGATTGTCCCGGTGCCCTGGTCTGCGCCGGTGGCTGCATGGGCCGGGCATTGGGGAGTTGTGGCGACTTGAGGGCAGCCGATGACCGCTGCGAAACGAGACGGAGCATCTACCGCCGGAAGCTTGGGCCGCTTTCCTGAACCGAAAAACCGTATTTTCCGGAAAATGTTCGGCTTTTGCCGTTCCCAAAAGAGTCGGGCCGCGGCGGGGCAGGCAGATTTGTCCGATCTGACCTATCCGCCGGACCAGGCCTGGCCCGACCGGTTTCCGTCTGACAGCCTTCGGAGTTGAGCGCGATAAGCCTGATTGATTAGCTTTTTCGTCCTGGGGCCCCCTTTTCTTCCCCCGCCTTTCTCGCAACCACTGGGGGAAAATTCCCCAGCGTGGATATTATCCATAGTCCCGGCAAACCCTAGTTCAGCGCTTTTTTCTAAAAAGATGTTACCAAAATCCCCGCTTTCCCTCCCCCGATGCTGCCAATAATCCCGACCAATCGCGAAATAACGCGGTTTTAAACCAACGTTTGGATTTGGCACCTTACTTGCTCTAGCCATATCCTGTCCGTAGCGATCAGGCGCGAAGCACTCACATGCCGGCTTTGCATCGTTTCGGCAGAGTAGATAAAACAAAGTTATGGGAGGTGATGGTCAGGTTCGTTAGGCGCCTATACGACCGAAGCCAGTCATCAAGGCAGCAACAGCGCGAAGCAGTTCACACCACAAAACGAGGAGGATGTACAGATGCCACACTTCAGAGATGCCAAGCGGACCCTCAGCCTGGAAAGACGCGAATATCCGATCAAGATGCAGCACGCCTATCCTTCCGTCAATATCGGCTGGGGTGCCCATACGATGGTCGGCAACGATGCCAAGGCGCTCGGCATGACCAATGCCCTGATCATCACCACCGGCCTCAAGGGGACCGGCATCATCGAGGCCATCCAGGGGGTTCTGAAGCACGCCGGGGTTGCCTCGGAGGTCTTTGACAAGGCCACCCCCAATCCCAAGGATTACGAGGTCATGGAAGGCGCCAAGGTTCTGGCCTCCGGCAAGTTCGACGGCATCGTCAGCGTCGGCGGCGGCAGCACCACCGACTGCGCCAAGGCGATCAAGCTGGTCTACAGCCATGACGGCCAGGACGTCCGCAGCTTCGAGGGAGCCTTCAAGGCGACCAAGAAAAACAAGATTCCCCAGCTTGCCATCAACACCACCTCGGGTACCGGTTCCGAGGTCTCCTGCTTCTCGATCATCAACCATACCGAGAAGATGTACAAGATGGCCCTTTTCGACCCCAACTGCACCCCGAGCAAGTCGGTCAACGACCCGCTCCTCCACCAGTGCATGAGCCAGGAACTGGCGGCCTACACCGGCATGGACGCCCTGACCCACGCGGTGGAAGCGATCGCCTCCCGCCTCTGCGTGCAGTCGGCCTACGGCCCCGGCCTCTGGGCGATCACCGAGATCTTCAACAATCTGCGCCAGTCGGCCAACAACCGGAACAACGAGAAGGCCATCGAGCAGATGGTCTGGGCCGAAATGGCCGCCGCCTACAGCTTCAACAGCGCCGGCCTCGGCATCGTCCACAGCATGGCGCACGCCATGGGCGGCCTCTACGACTCCCCGCACGGCCTCTGCAACGCCATCGCCCTGGTCGACGTCTGCCGCCTCAACCTGCCGGCCTGCCCCGAGCGCTTCGCCATGATGGCCCGCGCCGCCGGCATCAACACCAACGGCATCTCCGACATGAAGGCCGGCGAGCTGTTCATCGACATGATCCAGGAACTCAAGGACGACCTGGGCATCACCACCAAGTTCGGTGACCTCGGCCTGAAGGAAAAAGACCTCGACGGCCTGGCCAAGTTCGCCGCGGCCGATATCTGCTCCGAGGGCAACCCTGTCGATATCGGCTTCGACAACATGCGCGCCGTTTTCAAGGGCTGCATGTAATTCGTGCTAGAATATAAGATAAGCTGAGATGAAAAGCCGCTGGCCTCCGGGATTCGATTCCCGGCGCCAGCGGCTTTTTCACCTGGAAACAAACACGGTGCAGAAAGCCGATCTGCAGTATCCCAGCGATTCGAGGTGGAAATGATGACCGAACAGAATGTAAGGGAGCTCCTTCGTACCGGGGGCTACATTGCCGATGAAGCCATTGCGACTGCCGTTTTTCTGGCCCTGCGGATGGAGAAGCCGATCCTGATCGAAGGACCACCCGGAGTGGGTAAGACCGGTCTTGCCAAAACACTTTCTGCGGTCATGGATTTTCCTCTCGTGCGTTTGCAGTGTTACGAAGGGATCGATGAAGGCAAGGCCCTCTACGATTGGGAATACGGCAAACAGCTGCTCTATACCCAGATGCTGCGCACCCAGCTCGACACGCATCTTAGCGCCGCTTCCAGTCTGCGTGACGCCGTTGAACAGTTGGCCAGCGAGGAGAGTCTGTTCTTTTCCCAGAATTTTCTGGTTCAGCGGCCCATCCTGCGCAGTTTCCTGTCGGAGAAGCGGTCGGTGCTGCTGATCGATGAAATCGACCGTTCAGACGATGAATTCGAAGCGCTGCTGCTGGAGTGCCTCAGCGATTTTCAGGTTTCCATCCCGGAGCTTGGCGTCATCGTTGCCAACAACAAACCGCTGGCGATCCTGACCAGCAACGGCACGCGGATGATTTCCGACGCGCTGCGGCGGCGTTGTCTCTACCTCTATATCGATTACCCGGAGCTGGAACGCGAGGTGCAGATCGTTCGTGCCCGCTTTCCTGAGATCTGTGATGAGCTGGCGCACCAGATGGTCGGTTTTCTGCGCAAAGCCCGCGAACTGAATCTGCGCAAACCACCCAGCGTCTCCGAAACCCTGGACTGGGCCGAAGTCCTGTCGATTCTGCATGTGGCGAGGTTGACGCCGGCAGTCGTGGCCAACACGGTCGGCGTAATCTCCAAGCATCAGGCCGACTTGCAGAAGGTGGTGGAACTGGCCACTGCGGAACTGACCTGAGCATGGAGACCATCATCACCAGATTTGTCGCCGACCTGAGAAAGGAAGGGCTGCGCGTCTCCCCGGGAGAGAGCCTCGATGCAGTTTGCGCCCTGGCTTACGGCGGGCTCGAAGGGCGCGGTTCGGTACGCGCCCTGCTGCGTTTGACGCTGGTGAAGAATGTCCACGATATCCCGCGCTTCAATAAGGTCTTTGACCGGTTCTTCAGAAAGTATCCGGAGGGGATGGGGGTCGATCCTGCCGATCTGCTGCATGAGGCCATCATCAGCATGGAAGGGGAAGAGATGCTCGGCACCAACCCGGAAATGGTCAATGAGAACATGTCCCTGGCGATGGTTGATGCCGGCCTGAGCCCCGAAGATCTGAAAGATCTGCAATCGCTCAAAGAGATCCCCCTGGACCAGCTTGACGGCTCGGAGATCGAGATTCGGCTGAAAGGTTACCAACGGGCGATGGAGGCTCCCAGGCCGTCGATGCGGATGCCGCAAAATCCGGTCACCATGGCCTTTAAACCGCCGGCGGGGCAGCAGCGTGACCTGACTTTTTCCCAGGAGGAACTTGATGCGATGCAGGATGCCGTGTCCCGCATGATCCTGCGCCTGAAAAAGGATATCCGGCGCGTCAAAAACAAGGAGAATCGCGGCAAAATCCACGTCATCCGAACCATTCAGAAGAATTATCGCAACGGGATGGTCCCCTTTTTGCTGGAATTGCGCCGTAAGCGCAAACAGAAACCGCGCCTGGTTGTTCTTTGCGATGTCAGCTTTTCCGTCAGTCACGCCTCGCAGTTCATGCTGCTCCTGCTGCATACCCTGCATAATCGTTTGATGGATGTCCGCAGCTTCATCTTCAACGCGGAGTTGGCGGAAATCACCGAAATGCTCTCGAACTCCCCGATCAATACCATGATGGAAGTCATCGACAGCGGGGCGATCGTTAATCTGGACGACAACAGTGATTACGGCAAAGTTTTCCTGACCTTCAAAGAGAAATATCTCGAAAACCTGCGCGGCCGACCGGCGGTGATATTTCTCGGCGATGCCCGCAATAACTACAACAAGGCCAACGACTGGGTGCTCGAGCAGGTTCGCGAGAAGGCCGGCTACATGCTCTGGTTGACTCCGGAGGATCGCTCCTTGTGGAAGAGGGGAGATTGCCTGATCGAAACCTATGGCGCCTGGTGCGACAAGGTCGAGTTTGTCAAGAATGTCGAAGAGTTGAATGTGATTGTCGAGGACCTGTTTCGCAACATCTATCTGGAGGATGAGCACCGCTCCATGCGGTCGATCAACAAGGCCGAAGAAGATCAGGGATACGATTATCGCGATTATTACACGCGGGGCGGCAGCCGTTCGGAGCCAGGTTTTGACCCGGAGGGTCGTAGTCACTGGTGACCGAAGCGACGGGAACTCAATTCAGAGGGAAATGCTTTGAAACAACCGCCTGAATTTCCGGCCCGGAAGATCGAGCTGGAGTCGAAGATCCAGGAGCTGCGCAGCTCCCGGGAAGAACTGGAGGCATCGCGAAACAAGTACGCGCTGTTGTACGATTTTGCGCCGGTAGGGTATTTCACCTTTGACCGGGAAGGAGTGATCCAGTCGGTCAACCTGTTCGGGGTCCGCCTGCTGGGGGTGGAACGGGACCTCTTGATCAACCGGCGCTTCGAGCAGTTCGTTGCCGATGATGAGCGGTTCGTCTTCGCCAAGTTCATCCAGACGGTCTTTGCCGGCCAGGGGAAAGAGACCTGCCGGTTAAGGCTTTCCACCGGTGAACAGCGACCGCAGTATGTCCGGATCGAGGCCATGGTCACCGAATCCGGAGAAGAGTGCCTTGCCGTGCTCATGGACATCACCGAGCGCAAACGGGCGGAACAGGCTCTCTCGGAGAGCGAGTACAACCTGGCCAAGGCCCAGTCCATGACCCATGTGGGTTCCTGGAGCTTCGATCCGGCCACCGGGGAGGTGAAAGCTTCGGACGAACTGCTGCGCATCATGCGGCTCAGCCGGGAGGAGACGACCCAGGAGGCGTTTGCCAGCGTGGTCCACCCGGAAGATATGGAATCGGTCGTGGCGCACCTGCGGCTGGGCATCGAGCACGGCAAGAGCTACGAGATCGAGCACCGCCTGCAGTTCGGCGATGGCACTTCCCGGTGGGTCTATACCATCGTCGAGCCATCGGTCAACAGTGCCGGCAAGGTGGTGCGGCTCTACGGCACGACCCAGGACATCACCGAGCGCAAGCAGGCCGAGGTCGAGTTGCGCAACAAGACCAACGAACTGCAGGCGATCTTCGATTCCATCAGCGACGGCATCACCGTGTACGACCATGACGGCCGTGTCCAGCACCACAATCTCATCGGCCCGCAGCTCTACCCGAGAGAGATTCGCCCCGGCAGCTCCTGCGGGGAGATTTTTCATCCGGAAGCGCCCGCCATGCCCGACGATTGTCCGGTGGAGCGGGCTCTCAGGGGCGAGCGGGTGGAGACGTCCCATGTTTCGGTGCCTGACGGCCACCGGACCCAGTATGTGGACATCACCGCCACGCCGATCAGGGACGCCCTGGGGGAGAAGAACCGGGCGCTGGTCTTTTTCCGTGACATCTCGAAGAAGCGGCTGCAGGAAATGCACCTGATCCAGACCGAGAAGATGTCCAGCATCGGTGTGCTGGCCACCGGCATCGCCCACGAGATCAACAACCCGCTCACCTCGGTGGCCGGCTGCGCCGAGGCGCTGCTGCGCCGGTTCCGCGACGAGCCGGAATTGAAGGCGGACTGCCGGCTGGATGTCTTTCCCCACTACCTGGAGGTGATCGTCAGGGAGTCTTACCGCTGCAAGGGGATCATCGACCATCTCCTCAGCTTCGGCAGGAAGTCGGACGGCTCCGTTACCCTGGTGGACATGAACATCGTCCTGCGGGAGATCCTCGAGCTGTTGCGGCACCAGCCGGGCTTTCGCCAGATCGACGTGATCGCCGACCTGCAGGCGGACCTGCCGCGAGTCCTGGGCGACCCGTCCGGGCTGCGCCAGGTCTGCATGAACCTGCTGGTCAACGCCCATCAGGCGATCCAGGGAAAGGGCCAGGTGCGGGTTTCGACGAGCTATTCCGGCGATGCCATGGTCGCCATCAGGATCGACGATACCGGCTGCGGCATCACCCAGGAGACCATCGACCGCATATGGGACCCGTTCTTCACCACCAAGGAGGTGGGCAAGGGGGTCGGCCTCGGCCTGGCCCTGACCTACGACATCGTCAAACGCCACGGCGGTGATATCCAGGTGGAAAGCAGACCGGGCGAAGGCTCCACGTTTACGGTGCGCTTGCCGGCCGGCCGCGACTGACGAGGTCACCGCACGCAGGGCAATTCCCCGGAATAAACCGACGGTGTCGTCGTGCCGGCCACCAGCCTGGACCTCCCCTTCGCCCGGAAGCGCTGGTGCACGGCTGCGGGCATCGACCGGATCAATACCCTCTCCGACTACCAACAACACCCCCTTGCTCGCGTCTGCGGGGTGCTGAGCAAAGAGTTGACAAGTCTTTTCCCTGTTTCTTCCTCGCCCGCATCCTGGGTGGCGAGGCACTCTGGCGCATCCTGGTATAATTTGGAAAATGGAATAATGCCTGTCCAGCAGCCAGATGGGGAGACAGCAAATTGAACAAGCATGTCCGATTGCTCAGGGCGGTTGCCTTTGCTGCGGAGAAACACAAAGACCATCGTCGCAAGGACGCAAACGCTTCCCCCTATATCAACCATCTTATCGCCGCTGCCAGTGTCCTTGCGGAAGAAGGCAAGGTTACGGACGAAGACCTGATATTGGCGGCGATCCTTCATGATACGGTCGAAGATACGGAAACCACGTTCACCGAACTCGAAGAGCATTTCGGCAGCGCTGTTGCCGGAATAGTTCGCGAAGTCACGGACGATAAAACCTTGGAGAAAAAGGTTCGTAAACAGCTCCAGGAAGAGCACGCACCCCACGTGTCATCTCAGGCGAAGCAGCTGATAATAGCGGACAAGATCTGCAATATCCGGGACATCAGGCATTCCCCCCCGGCCGGCTGGTCGCTGGAGAGAAAACGGGAATATGTGGAATGGACCAGGCGGGTAGTCGCTGGCTGCAGGAGCGTCAATGAACTGCTCGATAAGGCGTATGACGAGACGGCATGCGATCTCGACCGGCACCTGGGATTACCCGCCGGCTGATCCGCAGGCTCGACAGATTGAAGGACGGCAGGAAGGAGAGGGCAGCCGTAATAAAGCGGCCAGCAAAAAGGCGGGCGACGAGGAGCATGCGATGCAACCCCGAAAGCGGATCGCGGTTTTTGGCAGTTTTCTGACCAACGCGGAATCGGTCGAATTTGGGATGGCAGAGGAGCTTGGCTACCTGCTTGCCCAAAAAGGCTTCCAGGTGATTTGCGGCGGTCATGGCGGCATAGCCAATCCGCTTGTCGCTGGGGTGACGAGAGGCGGCGGGGTAGTACGGGGAGTCGCCCTGGACGAATCCAGATTTCAGAGTCGAAGTGCAAGGATGAATCCCCGCATCACCGAGATCGTCCAGGTCGATTCTCTCTCCGCACGCCTGGAGATGCTGGCAGACGCAGACGGCTATATCTTCTTTTCGGGGGGGATCGGCACTCTTGCCGAGTTCGCCTTCATCTGGCATTCGTTGCAGATCGCGGCGGATTTCGACCGGCCGGTAATGCTCATCTCCCGAGGCTGGAAACCTTTGCTGGCGAAGATCAGGCAGGATCAGCTGATCAAGCAAAAGTACTACCGGATGGTGCACCTCTGTGAGCAGATGAAGGAGGCCCTGGCGATCGTCACGCAGGATTATTCGATAAAATACGATGATCCCTGCCGCCTTTTTTATAAGGAAGCCGTCCTTTTTGATCTGGACGGAACCATTGTGGAGTCACCGGAGGAGGAGCTCATACGTGCCTGTGAAAACAATGGCTTTTTCTATCCGCAGCCGGAGGTGGTCGCTGCGTACAGAAAAGCGGGCCGGCCGCAATGTCTCCCTGGGGAAGAGGCAACGAGAAGGGGTGAGGCATCACACAAGACCGCCGTTCTGGAACATCTCGGCCTGGACGCGAGAGCGGCAGCCCGGGTTGCGGAGCAGGTCTGCAGCGAGCGTGGAGAGATTCCACGGCTGTATGCCGATGCCCACGAAACCCTTCGCTATTTCAAAGAAAACGGCTTCTCTACAGGGGCCTTCTCCTCCCGTCCGGCCTGGCAGTTGAAGGAAATGCTGTCGACCCATGAATTGTCCGGGTTGTTCGACGTCGTCATCCCCCTGGAACGCTCAGGTACACATCCCGGCCGGAGCCCGTTTGTCGAGGCGCTGTCACGCTGCGGCTTCAACCCGGAGAGGCTCGTTCATGTCGGCATAACTCCTCCTGAAGACGGCCGTGATCCCCTGGCGATCAATGTTGACACGGTCGTGCTCGATCGTCATCTGGCCCATATTCTCGATGACAAGGCATGCAAAATCCGCTCGCTTGCCGAGTTGAAACACCTGATCAAACATCGGGTACTGGTCGGAACCTGAAGAATCCTGATTAGAACCCATTCCCAGCCTGCTTTGCTGTCCCTCCTCACCCCGGGAAGGTTCCGAAGAAAACGCAACGCGTCCCCAGTTTTCCCTCTCCGGCGTCTGTGCCGTCATCGCCGTCTGTCGGCAAAGTATCTGGCCACCACCCGCGTGTGCATGACAAACCCCAGTTCCACCGGCCGATTGATGAGGAGCACCTCCTGCGTCTCCTCGGAGGTGAACGGCTTCAGGGCGCCGTCTGGCTGCTTCTCGGCCAGGCCGAAGATGACCAGGGTGTCATCCAGGCCGTTCTGCACGTCGTAGAGATTGACCTCGCTGCCGGCGATGTCGATGCCGGTCTCCTCCAGCAACTCTCGCCTCGCCCCCTCCTGCCATGTCTCGCCGGGATCGATATACCCGCCGGGGAGGGTGAGTGTCCCCCTCTGCGGGTCGATATTCCTGCGGATGACGACCAGACCCTTAGCCACCGGACAGAGGACCACCACCACCGGCAGGGGATTCAGGTAGGACTTGTTGCCGCAGGCACGGCATGTTCGGGGCCAGGGTTCCGCAGCGGGAAATCTGGCTCCGCAAAACGAGCAGTGGGAATTTTTTTCCGGCATGGCTCCACCTTGCTGCGGGCGGCTGATCGGATGAAATCCTGAAAAGTCCGGAGTTGCCGCCTTCCGCGTTAATCTATTGTGCATGTAATGTTCCGGTGTTGGCAATGGGGGAGATTGCAAAACATCGGTTTATCAAAATGTAGACAAGCTCCCCACTGGGGAGAAAGTCTACAGTTGGCCGGGCATGGAGAAACTTCCCCTCCCTTCCAGCTGCCCCATTTCTCCCCACTTTGTCGGCAGGGGGATGTGGCGGAATTCCCCCGAAACCCTTGAAGTGCCCATATAGACCGGTGTTTTATTTTTGGCACCAGCGTTGCAATGTATAGAGACCTAAGGCGCATCGTCAACGGATGCCGAAAATGAACCTCAAAAGGAGAGAGCACATGGAAACGGAAAAAAATCAGGCAATCGAAGAAGCATGTAACGAAGAGCCCCGGATCCTGGAGGAAATTCAGGTCGAAGAGCTCGCAATCGACGGCATCTGCGGGGTGTACTGAGATGGCGGCGGCAGGCATCCGGCTGCATCCCGCCTGCCGCGTCAGGCAAGAGGGGTTCGGCCTCCTGTTTTACGATTCCAGGGGGCCGCGCCTTCTCTTCGCCGAAACCGGCAGACTGCTTTCCACCGATTTCTTCGCCACCGTCCGGAGCCTGGACGACCTCCCTGCCGGGCTGTCGGAGCAGGAGCAGCGAATTTTGAAGAAATTTCTGTCGCAACTTCTGGAAAAGGGATTTCTCCGTGAGCAATCGATTTGTTGAAAAGGGACTCCGCTCCCCCGTCAATCTGACCTGGGAAGTGACTTTCGCCTGCAACCTGCGTTGCCGCCATTGTCTGTCGGCTTCCGACGAGCCGGCGCCGGACGAAATGACGACCGGCGAAGCTCTGGACCTGGTGGAACAATTGCACCACGCCGGCGTCTTTCAAATCAATTTCGGCGGCGGCGAGCCTTTCCTGCGCCCCGATTTTGAAGAGATCCTGGCCGCCTGCCACGGTAAAGGGATCATGACCTGCATCTCCACCAACGGCACCCTGCTCGACCCTGCACGGGTAGCCCGGCTGGCCGCGAGCCGGCTGGTGGCCATCCAGGTCAGCCTGGACGGGGCGAGCCGGGAGACCTGCGACGCCATCCGCGGCCAGGGGGTTTTCGACCGGGCCATCAAGGCCGTCGAGCTGTTGGCCGCCAGTTCCATCCCGACCAGTATCAATACGGTATTGACCGCCCAGAATGCCGGCGAAATCCCGGCGCTGCACGAACTGGCCCGTTCTCTCGGGGTATCGCTGCGGGTCAGCCGCTTCCGTCCGTCCGGGCGCGGGGCGGACAACTGGGAAGATCTCCGGCCGACCCCGGCCCAGCTCCTGGCCTTCTCGGCCTGGCTGGCCGACAGCGGCGACGTGCGTACCGGCGACAGCTTCTTCTCGCTGACGACCCAGGAGCGCCAGGGCCTTGGGCTCAATCTTTGCGGCGCGGCCAAGCTCACCTGCTGCGTGGGCCCCACCGGCAACATGTATCCCTGCGCCTTTCTCCAGACCGACCGGTTCAAGGCAGGGTCGTTGCGCGACAACTCCTTCCAGGAGATCTGGGACGATTCGGAGATTTACGCCTCCTTCCGCAGTTTGAGAATCCACTCCTGCGAGGAGTGCCGGCGCTTCGACCAGTGCCACGGCGGCTGTCCGGCCGTCGCCTGGCACCTGAAGAACGATATCAACGGCGGCGACCCCGAGTGTCTGGAGCGCTGCGTGACCAGCATTGCCGACACCTCGCGGACGCAAGCGGCATAGATTGAAGTCCGACCGGTCGGACTTGTCGGAACCAAAAACAAGGATCACGTCAGGAGCTACCCCATGATGTTCCAATACCTGTTTTCGCCCCTCAAGATCGGCACGGTCGAGGTGAAGAACCGCATATCCTTCCAGCCGCACCTGACCAATCTGGCGGTGGACAATCTTCCCAGCGAACGCCAGATGTACTACTGGGGCGAGCGGGCCAAAGGGGGCGCCGGCCTCATCATCACCGAAGAGATGAGTGTGCACCCCACGGACATGGCTTACGACAAGCTGATCGACGTCTATCATTCCGAGGTTATCCCCGGCTTCAAGAAGATCACCGATTACGTCCATCAGTTCGACTCCAAAATCTTCGCCCAGCTCAACCACAACGGCCAGCAGTGCGACGGCAGCAACTCCAGACTGCCGGTCTGGGCTCCCTCGCCGATGCCCGACGTCCTTTTCCGCGAAACCCCCAAGGAGATGGAACCCGAGGACATCGAAGAGGTGGCCCGCTACTTCGCCAAGAGCGCCATTCACGTGCGGGAGGGGGGCTTCGACGGCATCGAGCTGCAGTTCGGCCACTCCAGCCTCGCCCGGCAGTTCCTCTCCCCCCTGACCAACTTCCGCTCGGACGAGTACGGCGGCAGCCTGGAAAACCGGATGCGGGCGCCCCTGAAGTTTATCTCCGCGGTGCGCAAGGCGGCGGGCAAAGACTTTACGGTCGGCATCCGGATGTGCGCCGACGAGATGATCCCGGGCGGGCTCGACCTGGGCCAGGTCCAGGAGATCTGCGCCCGCTTCGAGGCGAGCGGCCTCATCGACTTCATGGATCTCTCCATCGCCACCTTCTACAACCTCTACCTGGTCGAAGGCTCCATGCATACCCCGCTCGGCTATACCATTCCGCTGGCGGCCGGCATCCGGGAGAAGATCAAGCTGCCCGTCTTCTGCACCGGCCGGATCAACGACCCGGTCATGGCCGAGAAAGTCCTCGCCAATGGCCAGGCCGACATGATCGGCATGTGCCGCGGCCTGATCTGCGACCCCTTCATGCCGAAGAAGGCGTTCGAGGGGCGGCTGGACGACATCCGCTACTGTGTGGCTGACAACCAGGGGTGCATCGGCCGCATCGGGATGAACAAGACCCTCGGCTGCATCCAGAATCCGGCCATCGGGCGGGAGAAGGAGTGGGGTGAAGGGACCCTCGAAAAGGCGGCGGTAAAGAAGAAGGTGACGATCGTCGGCGGCGGCCCGGGCGGCATGTGGGCGGCGAAGATGGCCGGCCGCCGCGGCCACCAGGTGACCCTCTACGACCGCAACGAAACCCTCGGCGGCCAGGTGCTGACCGCCATGAAAGGGGCGGGGCGGGACGAATTCGGTGTCATCATCCGCAACGAGAAGGGGCAGGTGGAAAAGACCGGCGCTAACGTCAAGCTGGGTGTCGAAGTGACCACCGAACAGGTGCTGGCGGAAAAGCCGGACGTGGTGATCATCGCTACCGGCAGCGTCCCCAAGGAGCATCCGGTCGGCGGGGCCGACGGCCCGGCGGTCTGGAATGTCTGGCAGGTGCTGAACGGCGAGGCGCAGTTGGGGGAAAAGGTCTGCCTGATCGACTATGACGGCCACCACCGGGCCACCGCCACGGCCGAGTACCTGGCCAACCTGGGGAAAACGGTGCACATCATCACCTCCAGCCTCTTCATCGGCGCCGAACTGGGGCCGACCCAGGACCTCTACCTGACCAGGCAGCGGCTCCTGCAGAAGGGGGCCACTTTCACCCCGGATATCGCCGTGATGGAAGTTGCGGGCGAAGCCGGCGCCAAAACTGTCAAGGGGTTCAACGTCTATTCGAACGTCTGGGATGAGTGGGGGCCGTTCGACACCATCGTGCTTGCCATGGGGCAGCGCGTGGAGGACGCCCTCTACATGAGCCTGAAGGGGAAGGTGAAGGAGCTCTACCGGATCGGCGACAGCGTCGCCCCGCGCAAGGTCGACATGGCCATCTGGGAAGGGCACCGGATCGGGAGGGAGATCTGATGGCCGGCAAAATCCTCGTTTTTGTCGACCTGCCCGACGGCGAGCTCGACGAGACCGGGCGGGGTCTGCTCTCCTACGGGTCGCGCCTGGCCGGCATTCTCGGCTCCCCCTGGGAAGTCGTCACCCCCATCGTTTGCAGCGGCGAACAGATGGCCGGGTTCGGAGCCTACGGCGTGCCGGCGATCACCCGCGTCGACGGCGGCAGTCTCCTCGATACCCCGGCGCTTCTCGGCCAAACCCTGGCCGCCCTGGCGGCGGCGAATGGGGCGACTCTCTTTGTTCTGCCCCACAATGCCCTGGGCGCGACCCTGGCTCCGGTGATTGCCGCGACCCTCGATGCCGCCATTCTCACCGAAATAGTCACCGCCAGCCACGATGCCGACGGCCTGCGGATTGCCCGGCAGGCCCTGGGCGGACGGGTAGCGGAGACGAAGGTGTGGGACGGCTCCCGTCCCCTCGTCGTCACCGTTCCGACCCGTTGCCTGAGCCAGGTGCTCATGCCGACCGTCCGCCCCAGCACGCCGGCGGTGGAAACCTGGCGTCCCGCCGCCATGCCGGCCGAGGCTGCGGCGCGGGTTACCGGCCGCATTCCGCCCGATCCCCAGACCGTCGACCTCACCGAGGCGGAAGTCATCTTCAGCGCCGGCAAGGGGTGCGACGCGGTGACCTTCGACATGCTCAAGGAACTTTGCCGACTGCTCAACGTCTCCTTCGGCGTCACCCGGCCCGTGTACGACCTGGGGTGGACCGGCTTCGAGCGGATGGTCGGACAGACCGGCCGTACCGTCACCCCCCGGTTTTACCTGGCCCTCGGCATCTCCGGTTCCATGCACCATGTGGGGGGGATCAAGGACTCCCGGCGGATCGTGGCGGTCAACAACGATGCCAAGGCCCCCATCTTTCCCAACGCCGACGAGGGGTTCGTCGCCGACCTGAAGGAGGTGCTGCCGCACCTGCTGGCGCGGGCAAAGTCGGCCATCGGAGGTGCGCCATGAGCAAGTCGTATCAGGCAATCGTCGTCGGGGCCGGGCCGGCCGGATCCTCCGCAGCCCTGACCATGGCCAGGGCCGGGCTGGAGGTGGCGCTGGTCGAGCGGGGCACCTTCCCCGGCGAAAAGAACATGTTCGGCGGAGTCCTGCACCGGCTCCCCGCCCTGGAGGAGGTCTTCCCCGACTTTTGGGATCGGGCGCCGCTGGAGCGGCACATCGTCAAGAAGGGCGTCACCTTCATGACCGGCGACTCCAGCTTCAGCACGCTGATCGAAGCGGGGAACTTCGACCGCACTCCCTACAACGGCTACACCGTTTTCCGGCCGCGTTTCGACCGCTGGCTCGCCGATGAGGCGGTCAAGGCCGGCGCCACCCTCATCACCAGCGCCACGGTGGAAGATGTGGTCACCCGGGGCGGCCGGGTCGCCGGTGTCAGCATCCTCGACCGGGGAGAGTTGGCCGCTCCGGTGGTGGTCGCCGCCGACGGCGTCCTCTCCTTCACCGCCCTCAAGGCGGGGCTGCGGCGGCCGACCTTCGACCCGGCGCAGATGGCGGTCGGCATCAAGGCGCTGATCGACATGCCGCGGGAAGTGATCGACGACCGCTTCGGTCTGGTCCGCGATCAGGGTTACGCCGGCGAGTTCGTCGGCTGCACCGGCGGCGTTCGGGGGGGCGGCTTCCTCTACACCAACTACGACTCCCTCTCCATTGGCCTGGTCTTCCACCTGGCCAGCCTGCGGGTAAGCGGCAAGACCCCCTACGACCTGCTCAACGAATTTCTCGAGCAGCCCCAGGTCGCCAAGCTGGTTCGCGGCGGGCGGCTTCAGGAGTATTCGGCCCACCTGATTCCCGAGGGAGGATTTGACATGATCCCCGAGCTGGTCGGCGACGGTATTCTCGTCACCGGCGATGCCGCCGCCCTCTGCAATGCCACCGGGGTCAATCTGGAGGGGATCAACCTGGCGACCCAGTCGGGTGTCCTGGCCGGCCAGGCGGTAATCGCCGCCCAACAGGCGGGGGACTTCAGCCGCAAGGGGCTGGAGGAGTACCGGCGGTTGATGAACGACAGCTATGTGATCAAGGACCTCAAGCTGTACCGCAAGGCGCCGCACATGCTGCACAACGACCGCATCTACAACGAGTATCCGGAGCTCATAACGAGCGTCATGGAACAGATCTACAGCATAGACGGAGCTCCCAAGGAGAGCTTGTCCAAGCTGTTCCTGAAGACGGCCCGGGAGAAGGTGGGCCTGGCGAACATCCTGTCCGACGCCTTCGGCGCCTGGAGAGCTGTATGAACATCGACGAGATCTTCGACTTCACCAGCTTCAGCATCGACCGTGAACCGCACATCGTCCTCGACACCCAGGTCTGCGTCGGCTGCGACAACCGCGGCTGCGTCAACTCCTGTCCGGCCCGCTGCTACACCTGGAGCGAGGCGGAGCAGAAGATGACCTTCGTCTACGACGGCTGCCTCGAATGCGGCACCTGCTATGTCGTCTGCCACCGCAAGGCCTTCACCCGCTGGCGCTATCCGCGGGGGGGCTTCGGGGTGGCGTATAGGATGACCTGAAAAACAAGGTTGAAGGCTGAATTATGAAGGATGAAAGCAGGCCTGCTTTTTTTCATTCATTCATCCTTCCGACTTCATCCTTAAGGAGTAAAAACATGCCCAACAATAACCTCGATATCCTCGTCCTCCTCCGTGAGACCGCCGATCCCCGTCCCCCCGCCGGCATCCTCACGCGGGGCGCCGGCATCAGCGAGCGGGGGCTGCGGCGTCTGCCGAATCCGGCGGACCTGGCGGCCCTGGAGGAGGCCCTCTGTCTCAAGGACACGCTCGGTGCCCGGGTGACGGTGGTTGCCGTCGGTCCCGCCCGGCTCGACGACACCCTGCGGCTCGCTTTCGCCATGGGGGTGGACCGGGGGATCCGGTTCTGGGACCACGGCCTGGATGGGGGCGATGCCCTGGTCGATGCGCGCATCCTCGCCCGGATCATGACCATTCTCTCTCCTACCCTTGTCTTCACCGGCAACCGGCTGACGGACCGGGGAGACGACCCGGCGCCGGCCCTGGCCGCTGCGGTGCTGGGCATGCCGTGCATCGCCGCCACCGTCTCGCTCACGCTCAAGCAGGCAGGTGTCGAAGCGCTGCGCAAGGCGGACCGGGGCGCCCGGCAGTCGGTTGCGGCGCCGTTCCCCTGCACGGTCCTCTTCGAGGAGGAGAAAGTGCCACGATACCCCTCCATCGAGGCGGTCATCAAATCCCTGCTGGCGCCCGTCGAGGAATGGGTGCTGGCGGACCTGGGTCTCCCCTTCTGGGAGGTGGGCGCCACGGGTGCCAGTCTCACGACGGCGGAGTTCGGTCTTCCCCGCCCCGACCCGGTCCGGGTCGTGACTCCGGATCCGCAGCTACCCGCCTTCGAGCGGATACTCTCCCTGCTCTCCGGCGGGATCAAGGCCCGCGAGGGGAGGATGCACTCTCTCTCGGCCGAGGAGACGGCCGCGGGGCTCTGGAAGATTTTCTGCGAGGAGGGTCTGGCCCCGGGAGGAACCTCATGACCTACCGTCTGGCAGAGCACGTGGAACTGGTGGAGCGGGAGGGGGCAAGCTACCTGGTGGCCAAGACCCCTCTCTGCGCTCTGCGCCTGAACGGTTCGCTGGCGGAGCTCGTCAGGCGCGGGCTGGCCGGGCCGCTGACGCCCGCCTCCGCCGCTGAAACCAAGGTCCTCGAGCAGTTGGTCGCCAAAGGGTTCGTGGAACGGATCCGCAGCCTGGCCGAACAGCCGGCGGCACTTCCCACCGTCAGTGTCGTCATCCCGGTCAAGGACCGGGCGGAGGAGCTCGCCCGCTGCCTCGCTTCCCTCGCCCGGCTCGACTATCCGCAGGAGAAGCTCCAGGTCATCGTCGTCGACGACGGCAGCCGCGACGAATCGGCGCTGGTGGCCCGCCAGGCCGGCGCGCTCGTCATCCCCTCGGGGGGGACGGGGCGAGGGCCGGCGGCGGCGCGCAACGTCGGCGCATCCGTCGCGACCGGGGAGGTCCTCGCCTTCATCGATTCCGACTGCAGCGCCTCGGCGGGGTGGCTCGCCGAGTTGATCCCCGCCTTTGCCGATCCGCTCATGGTGGCCGTCGGCGGGCGGGTGGACGGCATGTGTACCGCTTCCGCCGTCGACCGCTACGAGGCGGTCATGTCGAGCCTCACCCTCGGTTCGCGGGAGCGTACGGGCAGCGGCGGAAACGACACCTTCTACCTGCCCAGCTGCAACCTGCTGGTGCGGCGGCCAGCCTTTCTGGCGGCCCGCGGCTTCGACGACAGCATGCACGTGGGGGAGGATGTCGACCTGACCTGGCGCCTGCGGGACGCCGGCTGGACCATCGCCTATCTGCCGGTGGGAGGGGTTCTGCACGAGCACCGCAGCACAGTCCGCTCCTTCATGTCCCGCCGTTTCGACTACGGCACCTCCGAGGGGCAGCTTCAGGTCCTGCATCCCCAGCGCCGCAAGCGGCTGGTCATCCCCCCCTTGCTGGCCCTCGTGCTGGCTCTTTGTCTTCTGGCTCCGTTGGCGGCGTGGTGGCCGCTGCTGCCGGCCGCAGGACTGCTCGCAGCCGACGCGGTAGTGGTCCGGCTGCGGATTGCCCGCCGGGGACTCCCCATCGGCCTGCCGGCCTTGCTCGCCGGGCGCCTGCGGGCCCTAGGCAGCCTGGTCTACTATCTCTGCTACCACTTGGTGCGCTACTACGCCGCCGTACTCATCGCCATCGCGCTGGCCCTTCCCCCGTTCTGGGCGGTGTTCGTCGGTGCTCTGGGGGTTGCCGCCGGCGTCGATTATGCGGTGAAAAAGCCGCGTCTCTCCTTCGTCCGTTTCGCCGGCATCTATCTGCTGGAGCAGGTTGCCTACGGAGCCGGCGTCTTCTGGGGGTGCCTGCGGCGGAAAACCTTTGCCTCCTACCGGGTGCTCATCCTCCGGCAGGCGGAGCTTTCGGTTTAAGATCAAGAAAATTTAAACATCTCCGAGTCTGCGCGCCTACAGGAATATCCCACGGTGACAGGCCAACGGGTTCTGCCGGAAACGGCAGGGCCTCCCTGGCGGAAAGGAGATTTTTTCAGCCACAATCAAGCGGGAAAGGAGAAACAAAGGGTATGGACAAGATTGCCAGAATCAACATGGGCGCGGCAGGCGGCCCGAAGGTGACGGTTGAGGACGTCGGTGAATATGCCGGACTCGGCGGCCGGGCACTGACCTCCCTGCTCATCGCCAAGGAAGTACACCCCCTCTGCCATGCGCTGGGCGCCGAGAACAAGCTGGTCATCGCCCCCGGCATGCTGAGCGGTACCGCCGGCGCCATGACCGGCCGGCTGTCGGTGGGGTGCAAGAGCCCGCTGACCGGCACCATCAAGGAGTCCAACGCCGGCGGCCAGGCGGCGCAGGTTATGGCACGGATAGGCTATGCCGCCATCGTCCTCGAGGGGAAACCGGAAGGCGACGACCTCTACAAGATCTACGTCAACAAGGATGGCATCCACGTCATCGTCGACAACAGCCTGAAGGACCTCGACAACTACCCGGTCATCGAGAAGCTGCGCAAGGAGTACGGTGACAAGGTCGCCTACATGTCGATCGGCACCGCCGGCGAGCGCAAGCTGCTGGCGGCCTCCATCGCCTGCACCGACCCGGAACTGCGGCCGACCCGGCACTGCGGCCGTGGCGGCGTGGGCGCCGTCATGGGCGCCAAGCGGGTCAAGGCGATCATCCTCGACGACGCCGGGATGAAGATGCGCCCGCCGAAAGACCCGGAGAAGTACCGGGACGCCAACCGCAAGTTCGTCGAGGGGCTGCGCAAGCACCCGGTCACCGGCGAGGGCCTGCCCGCCTACGGCACCAACATCCTGACCAACGTGCTGAACGAGGCGGGCGGCTACCCCAGCTACAACTTCAAGCAGGGACAATTCGCCGGCTCTTCCAATATCAGTGGCGAGTCCCAGGCGGCGCTGGAAGTCAAGCGCGGCGGCAGCGCCACCCACGGCTGCCATCGCGGCTGCGTCATCCAGTGCTCCGGCATCTACAACGACAAGGACGGCCACTACCTGACCAAGCAGCCGGAGTACGAGACGGTCTGGTCGCATGGCGGCCACTGCGGCATCGACGACCTCGACACCATCGCCCACCTCGACTTCCTGGACGACAACATCGGCCTCGATACCATCGAAATGGGGGTCACCATCGGCGTCGCCATGGACGCGGGAATTATCAAGTTCGGCGACCGCGAGGGGGCCATCCGCCTGATGGAGGAAGTCGGCAAGGGGACGCCGCTCGGCCGCATCCTCGGCAGCGGCGCCGCGGTGACCGGCAAGGTGTTCGGCGTCGAGCGGGTACCGGTGGTCAAGGACCAGGCCCTGCCCGCCTACGACCCGCGCGCCATCCAGGGGATCGGCGTCACCTACGCCACCACCACCATGGGGGCCGACCATACCGCTGGCTACGCCATCGCCACCAACATCCTCAAGGTCGGCGGCGACGTCGATCCGCTGAAGACCGAAGGCCAGGTCGAGCTCTCCCGCAACCTGCAGATCGCCACCGCCGCCATCGACTCGACCGGCATGTGCCTCTTCATCGCCTTCGCCATTATGGACCAGCCGGAGACTTTCCAGGCGCTGCTCGACATGCTCGGTTCCTTCTACGGCATCACCATGACCGGCGACGACGTGGTGGCGCTGGGCAAGCGGGTTCTCGCCGCAGAGCGGGACTTCAACACCCGCGCCGGTTTCACCAAGCATCACGACCGGCTCCCCCGTTTCTTCTACAACGAGCCGATTGCGCCCCACAACGTCACGTTCATGATGAAGGATGAGGAGCTGGACGAGGTCTTCAACTTCTAGTGGGGGATAAGGTGTAACAGCCCCTGAAATCCCGAACATTGCTGAATCAGGCGGGGCATCTCGCCCCGCCTTTTTTTACAGGCCGATCAGGAGGGAGCATGCTGCTGGAACAGTTGGTGGAAAATGCCGGGCAGCCCCCGGAGTATGACTGGGACGCCTACTACCGCTGGCTGTTCAGCGTGCTTGCGGGCCGGGAAGTCACCGGCTACAGTTTCTGGCAATGCAAACAATGCCTCACGGTCAATGTCGTCTACCTGCCGGCACGCTACGGAACCTGCCGCGGCTGCGCACTCATTCATCTGCCGAACGAGATGTGTTAAAGTAGGGTTGTCTTCCTTGCGGCGCTAGAAACCGGGAAAGAAAATCATGGCGCAGGAGAACCGCCGGCAGTCCACGGCAAGGCTTTCGCTTACCTTTGCGGATGGAATGCCGGAACATCTCAGCTGCTTTTTTTCGCTTCTGCAGCAAGGGTTCTGCATCAGGGTGCAGGTCGGCTGCGGTATCCGGGAACTGCTCTGCAGCCAGTTCGGCATCGACCCGGACTACCTGAAGCAGCGGATCACGACCATTTTTCTCAACGGCAAGCCGGTTGACGATACGGAAGCCAGCCGGATCGCCGAGGGTGCCACGCTGGCTCTTTCCGCCGCCATGCCGGGCCTGGTCGGCGCCACCATGCGGCGTGGCGGCTTCTATGCCGCCATGCGCGGTGCCATCACCCACCATGAATCGGCAGAAGGTGCTGAGGAAAAATACGGCACTATCAGGATCAAGTTGTTCAACCTGCTGATGGCCGAATTGGGGCCGGGTTTTCTGCGGCAGGGGATTGTCGTCCCGACTCCCGCGTTGGCGAATTTTCTGGCCGCGCAAGCTCCCGATTTCTGGGAGGGATGGAGCGAAATACGGCTGAACGGTAAACCGGTCGCAGCCGGGATTTTGCAAACCGGGGCATGGACTGCCCCGAGCGAGGAATTGACAGAGCTTTGTGTCCTCTTCGAGGAGTGAAACATGCAGGTTACGGTCAAACTGTTCGCGAATTTCCGTCACGGACGCTTCAACATCGAAGTCCGCCAATATCAGCCGGGCACCACCGTCGGGCAGGTCGTCGAAGAGATCGGCATCCCGAAGGAGGAGCTGGGCATCCTGCTCGTCAACAGCCGGCATGTCGGTTTGGACCGTGAATTGCACGACGGGGATACACTTGCCCTGTTCCCCCTGGTTGGAGGCGGCTGAGATGGAGGAACTCCGAACCTTTCTCGAAAAGCATGCAGACGGCGATCTGCTCGCCTGGCGGCATCAGGTGGCGGCCGCGAAGCACTTCGGCCTGAGCCTGGCCGAAGTGGAAACGGCGATCCTCGAAGCCGGGCTGCTGCCGGCACGCTACCAGCGCAACCGCCGGATGCTCTCGACGCTGCAGCAGCTCCAGCTGTTCCGCAGCCGGGTCGCCGTGATCGGCTGCGGCGGGCTGGGTGGTTACATTCTGGAACAGCTGGCCCGTCTCGGAGTGGGACATATTGTCGCAATTGATCCCGATGTCTTCGAGGAGCACAACCTCAACCGCCAACTGCTCTCCTCGCCCGCCATGCTGGGCCGCGCCAAGGCGGAGCTGGCGGCGCAGCGGGTGGCGGAAATCAATCCGGCGGTGACCCTCAATCCGGTGCGTGAAGCTTTTTCCCGGGAAAATGGCCGCGAGCTGCTTTCCGGGCTGGACTGCATCGTCGACGCGGTGGATAATGTAACGGCGCGCCTGGAGCTGGAAGCGGTCTGCAGCGAACTGAATGTTCCCCTGGTGCACGGGGCCATCGCCGGCTGGTATGGCCACGTCGCCACCATCTATCCGGGCGAAAACACCATGCAGTTGATCTATCGTCACTGGACGGGGGGCAAGGGGGTCGAGCAGCAATTGGGCAACCCCTCCTTTACGCCGGCCGTAGCCGCCAGTCTCGAGGTCGCTGAGGTGTGCAAAGTTCTGCTCGGGCAGGGGGCGCTGTTGCGCAACCGGAAGCTTGCCTTCAATCTGCTCGATATGGAGGTCGAGGAAATCCCTTTGTAGCAGGCCGGGTATTTTTTATAAGCCCTGGATATCCAAATAAATCTCCGAGCCTTCACGCCTAAAGGGTATGCGCCCCAAGGCGGCAGGCCAACGGGTTCCGCCGGAAACGGCGGCGCCTCCCTCTTGGAAAGGAGAACCGCTTGTCGCAGGATCGAAAGATCAGGAGTATCGCGAGGGCTCTTTCCGGAAGGGAAGAGCCCTTTTCGCTATGGAGCGCGCCCCAACATGGCAGTCACCTTTGAAGAAGCAAGAAGCCTGATTCTGGAAAATGTCGTGCCGCTCGCCACCGAGCGGGTGCAGCTTCTTGCCGCGGTCGGTAGAATTCTGGCCGAAGAGTTGCGTGCCCCCTGGGACCTTCCCGGTTGGGACAACTCGGCCATGGACGGTTACGCCGTGCGCGCCGAGGACTGCCGTGAGCCCGTGACCCTTGTCGTGGTGGATTACCTTCCCGCCGGCGGCAGCGCCGAGGGGATGGTCGTGCGGCCGGGGACGGCAGTGAAGATCATGACCGGCGCGCCGGTTCCGCAGGGCTGCACCGCCGTCGTACCTTTCGAGGCGGCGACGGAGGAAGGGGACAGGGTGCACATCCGGGACCGGGTGGAGCCGCGCAGCCACATCCGTTTCCGCGGCGAGGACCTCCGGGCCGGCGATCTCGTCATCCCTGCCGGCACCCTGCTGCGACCGCCGGAGATCAACATGCTCGCCGCCTTCGGCCAGGCGCAGGTTGCCGTCTATCGCCGGCCGCGGGTCTCCATCCTCTCCACCGGCGATGAGCTGGTGGAACTCGGCGAAGCGATCGCGCCGGGCAAGATCGTCAACAGCAACTCCCACTCCCTGGCGGCCGCCGTCATGGAGGCCGGGGGGGAGCCGGTGCTCCTCGGCATCGCCCGGGACAACCGGGAGAGTCACCTGGAGAAGCTCAGCGCGGGCCTGGCGGCCGACGTGCTGCTCACCTCCGCCGGGGTGTCGGCTGGCGACCGCGACCTGGTGCGCGAGGTTCTCTCCGGGCTGGGGGTGCGGCAGATCTTCTGGAAGGCGGCGATTCAGCCGGGGGGGCCCATCGCCTTCGGCATCCGGGACAGCGTGCCGGTCTTCTCTCTCCCCGGCAACCCGGTGGCGACGCTGATCACCTTCGAGATGTTCGTGCGGCCGGCGCTGCTGCAGATGCAGGGGCACGGCGGGGTGGTCCGGCCCACCGTCCGGGCGCGGCTGCAGGAGCCGGCGAAGAAGAAGCCGGGCCGGGTGCGGTTTTTGCGGGTGCAGGTGCGCGGCAGCGAAACGGGGCTGGTCGCGTCGAGCTCGGGGGACCAGAACACCGGCATCCTGCGCACCATGGTGCGGGCCAACGGCATCGTCATCCTGCCGGCCGAACGGGAATACTTCGCCGCCGGCGACGAGGTCGACGTCCACCTCCTCGATCCGATCTGGACCCTGCCGCAGGGGAGGGGCTGATGAGCCAGGGGTTTCTCAAGACCTTGAGCCGTCCGGAATTCCAGGCCCTGTTGCAGACCTTTTCCTGCACCGGGACGGAAATCGTACCCTTTCACCGGGCCCGCAACCGGGTGCTGGCCGAGGACCTGCTCTCCCCGGAAGACCTGCCGACCGGCCGTCGCTCCTCGATGGATGGCTACGCACTGCAGGCCGCCGACACCTTCGGCGCCGGCGAGAGCAGCCCCGCCTACCTCGACTGCAGCCGCACGCTGGAGGTCAACGAGTTTCCCGACTTCGCCCTGGTGCCGGGCCAATGCGCCTGGATCCCCACCGGAGGTTTTCTGCCGGCGGGGGCCGACAGCGTGGTGATGGTGGAATACACCCAGGAGATCGGCGCCGGTACCATCGAGGTCCGGCAGAGCGTGGCACCGGGGGAAAACGTCATGGAGCGGGGCGAAGACGCCGCCGCGGGCCAACTGGTTCTGACCGCCGGCAGCCGTCTGCGCACCCAGGAGGTGGGACTGCTGGCCGCCCTCGGCCTGGCCGAGGTGAGGGTGCACCGGCGCCCCCGGGTCGCCGTCCTCTCCACCGGCGACGAGTTGGTGCCGGTCGAGGGAACGCCCGCGCCGGGCCGCATCCGCGACGTCAACTCTCACACCGTCGCCTGCCTCGTCGAAGGGGCCGGGGGCGAAGTGCTCCCCCGCGGCATCGTCGGCGACGACCTGGAGCGACTGGCGCAGGCGCTGCAGGTTGCCTTGGAGCAAAGCGACGTGGTCTTTCTCTCCGGCGGCAGCTCCAAGGGGACGCGCGATCATACCATCGCCGCCCTGGAGGCACTCGCCGGAGCGGAGATCCTCTGCCACGGGGTGCGCATCAGCCCCGGCAAACCGACCATCCTGGCCCGGGTGGGAGAAAAAGCGGTGGTGGGACTCCCTGGCCAGGTCGGCTCGGCCCAGGTGGTGATGACCGTGCTGGGGCAGCCCTTCCTCCGCCACCTCGCCGGCGACCGCGAGGCCTTTGCCGAGCGGCTGCGGCCGCTGCACCGGGCGCGCCTCGCCCGCAACCTCGAATCGCGGCAGGGGAGGGAGGACTTCGTCCGGGTCCGCCTGGAGCCGGCCGCAGGCGGCCTCCCTTTGGCCCAACCGGTCCTCGGCAAGTCGGGGCTGCTGCGCACCCTGCTGCAGAGCGACGGCCTTCTCGTCATTCCGGCCGATGTGGAGGGCTTCCGGGAGGGGCAGGAAGTTGACGTCTGGATTCTCTGAGGAAAGGACGACCGTGTCGAGGCGCAATTTCTACCTGAAAACCATCCCGCCGGCCGAGGCCGTCGAAAAGGCCCGGGCCGCCCTCGACCGCGACCGGCTGGTGGGGACGGAGACCGTTGCCGTCTCCGAGGCCGCCGGCCGGGTCACCGCCGGCCCCGTCTATGCCCGCTACTCGGCCCCCGCCTTTCATGCCGCTGCCATGGACGGCATCGCGGTGCGGGCGGAAAAGACCTTCGCCGCCCGCGAAGGTAGTCCCCTGCGGCTGGAACCGGAGACGGACTTCCTGCCCGTCAATACCGGCGAGCCTATTCCTGCGGGGATGGATGCGGTCATCAAGATCGAGGAGACGGTCGAAACCGCCGGCGGCGCCGTCTTCATCGAAGCCCCCGCCTTCCCCTGGATGCACGTGCGGCGCATCGGCCAGGACATCGTGGCCACCGAGCTGATGCTCCCCCGGAATCACCAGCTCTCCCCCTACGACATCGGCGCCCTGCTTTCGGTCGGCGTCTGGGAGGTCGAGGTCCGGCAGCGGGTGAAGCTGGTCTTCATCCCCACCGGCGATGAAGTGCTCGACTTTACCCTGCGCCCCTCGCCGGGGCTGGGGCAGGTGATCGAGAGCAATTCCCAGGTCTTCTGTGCCCTGGCCCGGAGCTGGGGCGCCGAGCCCCGCCGTGTCCCGCCGGTGGCGGACGACCCGCAGGTGCTGCGGGCGGCGGTGCAGCAGGCCCTCGCCTCCGACGCCCAGGTGGTGGTCGTGGGGGCGGGCTCCTCCGCCGGCGAGCGTGACTTTTCCGCCGCGATTTTCGCCGAGCTCGGGGAGGTGCTGGTGCACGGCCTTGCCGTCAGCCCCGGCAAGCCGACCCTGCTGGGGGTGGCCGGCGGCAAGCTGCTGGTCGGGGCGCCGGGCTACCCGGGGAGCGCCATCGTCTGTTTCGAGGAGGTGCTGGCGCCGCTGGTCGCCTGGCTGGGACACGCCTCTGCGCCGGTGCGCGAGCGGCTGCCGGCCAGGCTGACCCGCAAGACCCCCTCCCGGCTCGGCACCGAAGAGCTGGTACGCCTGGCGGTCGGCCGCATCGGCGGCGAGGCGATGGCGGTCCCCCTGGGGCGGGGCCCCGGGATGATCACCAATCTCACCCGGGCCCAGGCCCTGCTGCGGGTCCCGGCCGCCAGCGAGGGGGTCGAACAGGACGCGAGGGTCGACGCTGAGCTGCTGGTGCCGGCTTCGGACCTCGACTCGGTGCTGGTGCATGTCGGCAGCCACGACAACCTGCTCGACCTGATCGCCGACGACCTGATGGGCCTGGCCGAACCCCGGCGCCTGGTTTCCAGCAACGTCGGCAGCCTCGGCGGGCTGACCGCCATCCGCAACGGTTCGGCCATGCTCGCCGGGACCCATCTGCTCGATCCCGAGACGGACGACTTCAACTTCCCCTTCCTGGACAAATATCTTCCCGGCATCGAAGTGTTGGTGGTCAACCTGGCCATCCGCCACCAGGGGCTGATCGTCCCGAAGGGAAATCCCAAGGGCCTGCGCGGGATCGAGGACCTCGCCCGGACGGATGTCTCCTTCATCAACCGGCAGCGCGGTGCCGGCACCCGCATCCTGCTTGATCATCACCTGCAGCAGGCCGGCCTGAACCCGGCCCGGATCAACGGCTACGACCGCGAGGAATTCACCCACATGGCGGTAGCGGTCAATGTGCTGAGCGGCGCCGTCGACACCGGCCTGGGGATCTACTCCGCCGCCCGCGCCCTGAGCCTCGACTTCGTCCCTCTGGCGCGGGAGCGCTACGATCTGGTTATTCCCAGCCGCTTCGTCGAGGACCGCCGCATTCAGGACCTGCTCTCCCTCCTGCAGCGGGAGGAATTCAAGGCCCGGATCGAGGCGCTCGGCGGGTACGAAACGCCCCTGACGGGCCAGGTGATGACGCCCGGGGTAGGGTTGGGCGGATAGACTTTTTCTTTCTCTTCCTCTATAGTTCCGGGCAGATCCTCATTTTGCCCGCGGAACCCTGCCGATTCTTGCAAGGAAGCCCGATATGGAAAAATTGCTCTCCACCAGAGAGGTCGCCGAATTTCTCGGGGTCAACGAGAAGATGATCTACACCCTGATCAACGAAAAGGGTCTGCCGGCGACCAGGATCACCGGGAAGTGGCTCTTTCCCAAGAATCTGGTCGAGCAGTGGGTGGAGAGCCGGACTATCAACTATCCGCGGCAGCCGGAGTCGGCGGTCCACGTTCCCAACCTGCTGCTGATCGCGGGGAGCAACGACATTCTGCTCGACCGCGCAATGATGCTCTTCCGGCGGCAGAACCCGGAGCATGCCGTCCTCTTCGGCAACCTCGGCAGCCTCGGCGGGCTGAAGGCACTGCGGCAGGGGCTCTGCCACATCGCCACCAGCCACCTGGCCCAGGAGAATGACGAGGAGTACAATTTCTCCTTCGCCGCCAGCGAACTGGAGGAACTCCCCGCCGTGGTCAACTTCTGCCGTCGCGAGCAGGGACTGCTGGTCGCCAAGGCGAATCCCCGTGACATCGGAGGGGTTGCCGACATCGGCGCCAAGGATCTGCGGATTGCCAATCGCCCGCTCGAAGCAAGCACGCGGCTGCTGCTCGATCGGGAGTTGCAGAAGGCCGGCCTCGACTGCCGCCACGTCAAGGGGTACGACCGCGAATTCCAGAGCCATCTGGAGGTGGGCCTGGAAGTGCTGGCCGGACGGGCGGACACCGGCCCGGGCATCCGTGCCGTCGCCTCCCTGCTCGATCTCGATTTCCTTCCCCTCGGGTGGGAACGTTTCGACCTCCTCATCCCCAAGGACGGCTTCTTCGCCAAGGGCGTCCAGCTATTTCTGGACATGCTCCGTGGCGGCGCCTTCCCACCCCTGGCCGAGGGCCTGGCCGGTTATGACCTGAGCCTGAGCGGCAAGATGGTCTATCCCCGGGGCCGCTGACGCGCAACTTCTCTACCGCAACATTCCTTCCGTCTCCTCTGAAAAGTAATTATCGGTTATTTCTTGTTTCCTTTATGCGCGGGAATGAGAGGGGGCCGAGCTTTTGTGTCGTTATTGCCCGGTGTGGACATTTTCCACGAGCCAAAACGATACAAAACGCCCCTCTTGCAACTCCGCCTGTTTTTCAATTCCTGCTGACGAAATGTAACTTGCTGTTTTTGCATGGATGGCACGCTGCGGCCGCGCCGGCATCCAAATTGCAAACCGAATTGTAAGATATAGTTATTTTTGGTAGCATTTAGTATCTTATCGTCTCTGAAAGAAGCCGGACGCTTTTGTTGGGTCCTTGGCTCGCCGATTCAGACAAAAGGTTCCACTATCCGAGAGGCCACTGAAATGAAAAAAATGCGCATCTTGTCGACGATTCTCGTCCTGTCGCTTTTTCTCGGCCAGGCCGCCGCAGCCGAGGAGCGGCTGAAGATGTCGACCACTACTTCGACAGAGAACTCGGGGCTGCTCAAGGTCCTGCTCCTCCCCTTCGAGCAGCAGAACGCCTGCAAGGTCGATGTCGTCGCCGTCGGCACCGGCAAGGCGCTCAAGCTCGGTGAGGCCGGCGACGTCGATGTGGTGCTGGTCCATGCCCGCAAGCTGGAGGACAAGTTTGTCGCCGACGGCTTTGGGGTGAATCGCAAGGATGTCATGTACAACGACTTCGTCATCCTCGGCCAGGCCGCCGACCCGGCCGGCGTCAAGGGAGCGAAGACGGCCGCCGAAGCGCTGGCGAAGATCGCCGCAGCGCAGGCCCCCTTTGTCTCCCGCGGCGATGAATCCGGGACGCACCAGAAGGAGAAGGAACTCTGGCAGGTGGCCGACGGTATCCCCAAGGCCGCCTGGTATGTGGAGGCCGGCCAGGGGATGGGCGAAGTGATCGTCATGGCGACCGAGAAGCAGGGCTACACCCTGGCCGACCGGGGGACCTACAACGCCTTCAAGAAGGCGAAGACCAACCTCGTGATCGTCTTCGCCGGAGAGAAGGGGCTGTTCAACCCCTACGGAGTGATTGCCGTCAACCCGCAGAAGCATCCGCATGTGAAGTACGACCTGGCGCTGAAGTTCATCGACTTCATCACCGGCCCGCAGGGGCAGAAGATTATCGCCGATTTCAAGGTCGACGGCGACCCGATCTTCTTCGTGTACGGCAAGTAATCCGCCACGGCGGATTTTACAGGAATT
>DASPGW010000194.1 GCA_035620395.1 Desulfuromonadales bacterium
GCGCTCGGCGTGGAAACGCTCGAGCAACTCAAGCCCTGAGGTCCCCGGCATCTTGATGTCGAGAACGGCCAGGTCGTAGGCATTCTGGCGGAAGAGGGTCAGGGCCTCGGAGCCGCTCGAGGCAAGGTCGACGCTGAAGCCCTTCTTGCTCAGGGCCTTGGAGAGGACCCAGCGGATGCTCTCTTCGTCATCGGCAACGAGAATACGACGAATGGACATGGCGTTTTTCCAGTGATGAGTGTTGAGCGATGATGGTTGATGTTTTAAGTCTCTGATTCCGAAAGACTGTACGTTGTCCGTTGCAAAACCTTAACAGCCGATAACTACGGACAGCTGACAACGGACAACTCACGGCTTTTATCAGCGGATGAACGGCAGAGAAACGATACAGGCCGTTCCCTCGTTCGGAGTGCTCTCCATCTTGAGCAGCCCGCCATGCTCGCTGACTATCTTCTGGCAGGTGGCGAGTCCCAGGCCGCTGCCTCTATTTTTGGTGGTATAGAACGGGGTGAATATCTTTTCCAACTCTTCCCCGGGCATGCCGCGGCCGTTGTCCCGGACCTCAACAACGATGAATGGAACAGGACGGCTGCCCGGTTTGTTGAGGTGGTATTCGGAAGCCACCTTGGTGACGATCTCCACTCTGCCCTTGCGCTCGATCGCCTCGGCGGCGTTCTTGATCAGGTTGAGGAAGAGGCGGGTGAGCAGGTTTTCGTCGCCCCGCAGCGGCGGAATGCTCGGGTCGAGGCTGAGGACGAACTCGATCTCCTTGCCCCGGTGGGCCTCCTTCTGGAACAGCACGATGTCGCCGAGAATCTGGGCCAGGTCGACTTCGCCGAGCTGCGGGGGCCGTGGGCGGGCGAGATCCATCAACTCTTCGATGATGCTGTTGACCCGCTCAACCTCCCGGATCATGACGACCGTGTATTCCTTGAGCGGGCTCTCGGCGCCAAGCTCCATGGCCAGCAGCTGGGCCGCCCCCTTGATGCCGCCCAGCGGATTCTTGATTTCGTGGGCCAGACCGGCGGCCAGGGTGCCGAGCATGGAGAGCCGGTCCGCCTGTTTGACCGTATCCTCCAGTTCACGGACTCGGGAAAGATCGCGAAGGATCAGAACCACCCCTTCGTGCTCGCCGCGGTCGGTGTAGATCGGGGAGACGGAAACGCTCACCGGCAGGGGGGGGGCGCTGGGGCGGTGCAGGACGATGTTTTCATGGTCGGAGATGGAGCGGCCGTCGCGCACGGCTGTTCGCACCGGGTAAAGAATGCTCTCCTGGCCCGCGAAGAGTTCCTCGAAATGTCTGCCCAGGCTCTGGCGCTCCGAAAAGCCGGTGTACGCCTGAGCCGAGGGGTTGAAGAAGGTGATCATGCCCGCCCGGTCGGTAGCCACCACCGCTTCTTCGACATTCTCGAGAATGCGGACATAGAGCTGGGCATCGACGACGTGCTTGACTTTGGGCATCAAACCTCTCCGCCAGTGACTGGTTGGGACGCGGCAGCAGTAAAGTATTCTTCGGCGAGGCGGCGCAAATCGGCTGCGGAGTGAGCGTGGTTCACGGCCGTGCGAAAAGCCGCCGCGCCGGCCAGGCCCCGGCAATACCAGCAGAGATGTTTCCGCATGTCACGGGCCGCCTTGGCTTCGCCGAAAGTCTCCAGAAAAAGATCAAGATGCC
Source organism: Desulfuromonadales bacterium (assembly GCA_035620395.1). Lineage (NCBI taxonomy): Bacteria > Pseudomonadati > Thermodesulfobacteriota > Desulfuromonadia > Desulfuromonadales > Desulfuromonadales bacterium. The sequence goes on from DASPGW010000194.1 coordinate 1,673, forward strand.
GCAGGGCCACTTCAAGACGCTCGCCGGCGGTCGGCGGCACGGTCTCCGTCCCCTGTTGCAGGGCGAGGATGTCGCGGACCAGCCAGGGATTGCCGTAGCCGCCGCGGCCGATCATCACGGCGTCGCAGCCGGTCTTCTCCAGCATGGCCACAGCGTCGGCGGCGTTGAAGATGTCGCCGCTGCCGATGACCGGTACGGCCAGCGCCGACTTGAGCCGACCGATTTGCTCCCAGTCGGCGTGTCCGGAAAACCCCTGGCTGCGTGGCCGCGGATGCAGGGCCACCGCCTCGGCGCCTTCGCCAACGGCGATGCGGGCAACTTCAAGAAAATTGAGCGAACCGTGGTCCCAGCCGGAGCGGATCTTGACGGTGAGCGGCAGGTCGGTGGCGCGGCGGACCGCCGCCACGATCCGGCCGACCTTGGCTGGGTCGCGCAACAGCGCACTGCCGGCGCCCGAGCGGACCACCTTGTTGACGGGGCAGCCGAGGTTGAGATCGAGCAGCTCGCCGTCGTCGTGGACAAGCTCCGCGGCCCTGGCCAGAACCGCCGGATCTTCGCCGAAAAGCTGTATCCCCAGGGGCCGCTCCTCGGGAACGGAACGGAGCAGTTCCCGCGTCCGGCGGCCGGCCCGGATCAGGCCGTTGGCGCTGACCATTTCCGTAAAGACCAGCCCGGCGCCGCATTCTTTCATGATTCTGCGGTAGGGGAGGTCGGTAATTCCCGCCATGGGGGCGAGGATGACATTATTGGCGAGCTTCAGACGGCCGATTTGCATGGACTTCCAGGTTGCACAAATTTTGCGCATTCTAGCACGGGAGGGCGATAAAGCAAGGGGAAATTAGGTGGTCTTTCCGCAGGCAAAGGATACTGTATACAAAATTCGACTTGACAACTGCAACTTGTGTTGTTAGAACATTATTTGGAAAATGAAACCAGACAAGGTTTAAACCTTCTGCTTTAACCGTGAATTGAATTGTTATTGTTTTCGAGGGGTTGCCCCCTCTTCTCAGTCATTTTTCGTCCATTGAGAAGACGCTGGCACGGTCAGTTTCGGCCGTGCAGTCGTTGGCCTGGTGGGTCGTTGGCCCATCGATTATTTCCCAGAGGAGAGAGAGTATGCTGAAAGAATTGCTGAAGCAGAAGATCGAAGCATTCCGTCCCCGTACCGCCAAACTGGTCAAGGAATTCGGAAAAGTCAAGATCGACGAGGTGACCATCGATCAGTGCATCGGCGGTGCCCGTGACATCCGCAGTCTGGTGACCGACATCTCCTACCTCGACCCGCAGGAAGGGATCCGCTTCCGCGGCAAGACCATTCCCGAGACTTTCGAGGCGCTGCCCAAGGCTCCCGGCTCCAAGTATCCGACCGTCGAGGCCTTCTGGTTCTTCCTGCTGACCGGCGATGTCCCGACCCAGGCCCAGGTGGATCAGGTCTGCGCCGAGTGGAAGCAGCGCCAGAATGTTCCCTCCTATGTCTGGGATGCGATTCGCGGACTGCCCCGCGACAGCCATCCGATGGTGATGCTCTCCGTCGGCCTGATGGCGATGCAGAAAGACTCCAAGTTTGCCGCTTTCTACAACTCGGGCAAGTTCAACAAGATGACCGCCTGGGAATCTGTCTATGAGGACGCCAGCGACATCGTCGCCCGCATCCCCATCGTTGCCGCCTTCATTTATAACCTCAAGTATCGCAGCGACTACCAGATTGCTCCCGATCCCAAGCTCGACATGGGCGCCAACTTCGCCCACATGATCGGCCAGAGCGAGCAGTACAAGGATGTCGCCCGGATGTACTTCATCATCCACTCCGACCACGAGTCGGGGAACGTCTCGGCCCACACCACCCACCTGGTGCATTCGGCGCTGTCCGATCCCTATTATGCCTACTCCGCCGGTCTCAACGGCCTGGCCGGCCCGCTGCACGGCCTCGCCAACCAGGAAGTGCTCGGCTGGATCATGGATTTCCAGAAGAAACTGGGCGGCGCCGAGCCGACCAAGGAGAACGTTACCAAGGCGCTTTGGGATACCCTCAACGCCGGCCAGGTCATTCCCGGCTACGGCCACGCCGTTCTGCGCAAGACCGACCCGCGCTACACCACCCAGCGCGAGTTCTGCCTGCAGACTTCCGGCCTCAAGGACGACCCCCTGTTCAAACTGGTCGCCATGATCTTCGAGACCGCGCCGGGCGTCCTGACCGAGCACGGCAAGACCAAGAACCCCTGGCCGAACGTTGATGCCCAGTCCGGCGTCATCCAGTGGTACTACGGCGTCAAGGAGTGGGACTTCTACACCGTCCTCTTCGGCGTCGGCCGCGCTCTCGGCTGCATGGCCAACATTACCTGGGACCGCGGCCTCGGCTACGCCATCGAGCGGCCCAAGTCCGTCACCACCGAAATGCTGGAAAAATGGGCGGCCCAGGGCGGCAGAGAACTGCCGCAGACCAAGGCTGCTGCCTGCTAAAAGGTTCGTAACCTGAACAGAAAAAGGGGAGATGCCGCGGCATCTCCCTTTTTTTGTCCCCCCTGCGCAGCAGGGGGGATGTCGAGCGTTAGCGAGACAGGGGGGTCATTTCTTCTCCGGACGGCTGGCGTAGATCAGGAGTTTCTGGTCGGTGTAGCTCTCCACCTCGCCGGCGAAGGTTTCGATCTGGAAGTAGTCGTGGATTTTGGCCGAGGAGTCGATGAAGAACCTGTTGAGGCTCTGGATTCCTTCCCGGTTGAGGCCGGCCCGCCTGGCCCATTCCTGAAAATCATGGGTCTTGGGAAACCTTCGGGTTTCATGCACAATGAATCCGGCTTCGGTGATCATGGCGGTCCATTCGGCCTCGGTATAGGCGCGGATATGGGTCGGATCACGCATCTTTTCCATGGTCTGGTAAAATGCGGCAATCTCCGGGTCCTCGGGCAACAGGGTGTCGATCAGAACCATACGGCCGCCGCGGCGCAACACCCGGTAGAATTCGCGCATGGCGCGAGGGACATCGGGAAAGTGGTGGGGCGCGATCCGGCAGGTCAGCAGGGTGAAGGCGCCGGCCGGAAAGGGGAGGTCCTCGGCATCGGCCTCCCGGAAGGTGACGTTTTCGACCCCCCCTTCCTCGCTGATGAATTCCTGCGCCCTTTTGAGCATCTGCATGGTCAGGTCCGAAGCGACGACGCTGCGCACCAGGGGGGCGAAATAGAGGGCGGTGTGGCCGCCGCCGCAGGCGACGTCGAGCAGGCTGTCCTCTGTGGTCGGCTTGAGGAGCCGGGCTGCCTCGGCCAGGTCTTCGCCCGAGGCAAAACCGCGGTTACGCACGTACCCCTCGGCGGTCCGCCCGAACTGCTCCCTTACCTTGTCCTTGAAATCCCTGGCCATAGCCAACTCCTGGAGTGTGCCAATTATAGCAGCCGGTCGGAAAAATACTTGCTCGCCGGGCGGTCGTCCGCCTGGACGTACCCGATTCGGAAACGTATCCGATCTGCATCCGCGTTGACGGATAGACACCGGGCAAGAAAAGAATTTCGCGAGGATAGCATGATACGGTCACCTTGGGAAGTGCCGGCATGCGTATTTCGCCTTCCTGTTTTCGGCAGCCGCCCGTGGCTTACCGGCGGCTGCTCAGCCACTTGTCGAACGAGGCATGCCCCGCTCCCGAACAGAGCAGCGTGAGAGCCATGGCCAGCAGGGCGATGTTGAATTCGATGCCGTGCCCCTGGCCGGGGGTACAGTTCCAGTTCATGAAAAAACCGTTGACCAGGTGCACCTTGGCCATCGCCACCACCATGACGCCGCAGATTCCCAACGCCGCCACCCGGGTCAGGAAGCCGACCACGATGCCGATGCCGCCGAAAAATTCGGCCGCCATGGCGAGCACGGTCAGCTCCATGGGAATGCCGAGGTTCTGCTGAAAATACTGGATCGTGCCGGCGAAACCCGGTCCCCCGAACCAGCCGAAAAGTTTCTGCCCGCCGTGAGCAATGAATATAACGCCGAGGCCGAGCCGCAGAAAAACCAGCCCCCAGGAATCGACGGTGTTGAATATATTTCCCTGTCTCATTCGGACCTCCTGTTTTCGGTAGACTCCTGTGAGCAATTATAATGGAGATTTGTCCCTCTGCAGCCAGGCGGCGGCGGATCGAATGACATCTGCCGTTGATTTCGTATCCGCAGCCGGCTTTCCATGTTGCATTTCAGCCCCGTTTGCTATGCTATTGATACTATCGCTGCTGCAAACACTCCTGCGAGGTGATCATGTCTGTGACGTTGACGCCGAATGCCTTGACGACCCTGGAAGCCCGTTACCTGCGAAAAGATGACGATGGAAATGTCATCGAGACGCCGGAAGAGCTGCTCCGCCGAGTCGCCCGGGGGGTGGCGTCGGCGGAAGTCGGCTTCGGCGGCAAGCGCGCGGCGCGCGAAGTCGAAGAGAAATTCTACGAGATGCTGACTTCGCTGACCTTTCTCCCCAACTCGCCAACCCTGATGAATGCCGGCACCAGGCTGGGGCAGCTTGCGGCCTGCTTCGTGCTGCCGGTGGAGGATTCCCTCACGTCGATCTTCAACACCTTGCGGGACGCCGCCCTCATTCACCAGAGCGGCGGCGGCACCGGCTTCTCCTTTTCCCGGCTGCGCCCGGCCGGCGACCGGGTCAAGAGCACCATGGGCATCTCCTCCGGGCCGGTCTCCTTCCTGCGCGCCTACAATGCCGCCACCGAGGCGATCAAGCAGGGCGGGACCCGGCGTGGCGCCAACATGGGGATCCTGCAGGTCGATCATCCCGACATCCTCGCCTTCGTCGCTGCCAAGGGCGTCGAAGGCGAGCTGGCCAACTTCAACCTTTCGGTCACCGTGACTGGCCGCTTCATGGCAGCGGTCCGCGCCTGCGGCGAGTACCCGCTGGTCAACCCGCGCACCGGCGAGGTGACGGGACGACTGCCGGCCTCCCGGGTTTTCGACCTCATCGCCGAACAGGCCTGGGAAAACGGCGAGCCGGGGCTGGTCTTCATCGACCGGGTCAATGCCGAACATCCGGCGGCACACGTGGGTGCAATCGAGGCGACCAACCCCTGCGGCGAGCAGCCGCTGCTGTCGTACGAATCGTGCAACCTGGGCTCGCTCAACCTGCTCATGCTCGCGGACAGCCAGGGGCGCATCGACTACCCGCGGCTGCTCGATGCGGTGCACTGGGCGGTACGGTTTCTCGATGACGTGATCGAGGTCAACCATTACCCGCTGCCGGCCATCGAACAGATAACCCGGCAGACCCGCAAGATCGGGCTGGGGGTCATGGGGTTTGCCGACCTGCTTATCCGGCAGGGTGTCCCCTACGGGTCGCCGGCTGCCCTGCAGCTGGCCGAGGCGGTGATGTCCTTCATCCGCCAGGAATCGGTAGCGGCCTCCGAGGAACTGGCCCGGGAGCGCGGCCCCTATCCCCGCTTCGCCGGCAGCCTGCGGCAGCAGGAAGGGGGGGCGCCGATGCGCAATGCCACGGTCAACACCATCGCCCCTACCGGCACTCTCAGTCTGATCGCCGGCGTTTCCAGCGGTATCGAGCCGGTCTTCGCCTTCGAGTACGAACGGCACGTGCTGGGGACGGTGCTCAAGGAGGTTCATCCCTTGTACGAGCAGAAGCGCCGGTCCGGCGAGCCCCTTGATCCGCAGGTCTTCGTCACCGCGCGGCAGATATCCCCCGAGTGGCATGTGCGGATGCAGGCCGCGTTTCAGAAGTACGTCGACAACGCCGTTTCCAAGACCATCAATTTTCCGGCCGCGGCGACGGTGGCCGAGGTGAAGGAGGCCTTTCTGCTGGCGGACGAACTGGGATGCAAGGGACTCACCGTCTACCGCGACAAGAGCCGGCGCAGCCAGGTGCTCAATGTCTGCGACAGCAAGTGCCCGTTGTGATGTTCTTCAGACCGCCATTGACGATGAATCCCCTGTTGCCCGGCTCCGCAGCGATGGGTGAGTTTCCCGCGGCGGTCGGCATGAAAAGCCGGGTGCGCCTCATTCTCCTGGCCCTTGCCCTGTCATTGGCCATCCTCTGCGGGTGCGGCGGCCCGCGGCCGGGGATCGCCGATCTCCAGCACTATCCCCAGGACCTGACCGTCTATCTCCGGCCGGAGACGGCAGCCCTGCCCCTGGTGCCGCCGGAGACTCACGCCGCCCTGGATGCCGATTACGATGCCCGGTTTTTCGCGCCCTGGCACGCACCCGCCGCGACCCTGACGGCCGCCGAAGTCTCCTGGGGAGTGGCCGCCTACGGGGGTGAGCAGGGCTACGGGGAAAACCTTCAGCCGCTTTCCCCGCAGGAATGGTCCGGGCTGGTGGCCGCCCAGCGTATGGAAACCTATCCCTCTCTGGCCCGCCCGGCCATCACCGTGCGCAACACCTCGTTCCGCGTCCTCCCCACCCAGCGCCCGTTTTTTCGCAGTCCAGCCCGGCCCGGCGAAGGCTATCCTTTCGATTATTTCCAGAACTCCGCGGTCTGGGCCGGCACTCCGCTGCTGGTGACCCATCGTTCCGCCGATGGCGCCTGGTTCTTTGCCGAGGCCGGCTTCGCTTACGGCTGGCTGCCGGCAGCAGATATCGGCTGGGCCGGCACGAAATTCCGGTCTGCCTACGAAAGCGGTCGCTATGCCGCCATTCTCGCGGATGAGGTCAGCCTTCAGGACGAGACGGGCCGATTCCTGAGCCACGCCCATATCGGGGCGCTCTTCCCGGCCGTGGCAGGCAGTGACCAGGACCTAAGCCTCCTGGTCCCGGCCCGGGATGCCGACGGGGAGGCGGTCATCCGCCGGGCGCGAGTTGCCGCGCCACAGGCGGCACTCAAACCCCTGCCGCTTACTCCGGCCGGACTCGCCCGTATCGGCAATGCCATGCTGGGGCAGCCCTACGGCTGGGGTGGTTTGCTCGAAAACCGCGACTGCTCGGCAACGCTGCGGGATCTCTTCACCCCTTTCGGGCTCTGGCTGCCGCGCAATTCCCGCGCTCAGGCCACCTCGGCCGGAACGCTGCTCGACCTTGCCGATATGACCCCCGACCGCAAGCGCAGCATCCTGCTTGAGGAAGGGATCCCGTTCTATACCCTGGTCTGGCTCCCCGGTCATATCGGCCTTTACCTCGGGCCCGAGGCTGCCGGCGGGGAACCGCTTCTGCTGCATAACCTCTGGGGTGTTCGGACCCGCAGCTGGGCCGGTCGCGAAGGGCGAGCCCTGGTCGGCCGGCTCGCCGTTACCAGCCTGCACCCCGGGGAAGAACGGCTGGATGTGTCGCGAAACAGTTTTTATCGGCGGGTTCTGGGGATCAGCGTTCTCCCGGGCGTCGTTCGGAAGCAGTCGTCGCCGATGCCCGTCCCGGAGTCATAGGGGATACGACGTTGTCCTGTCAGCCCCCGCCTTCACCCGCCTCGACCCTCTCCTCAAGACAGGCAATCAGCCGGGCAAGTTCTTCCTGGTGCTCCAAGGGCAGGTCGGCGAGGGGCCGCAGTGCCGCCTCCAGCCGGCGGGCGGCGGCGAGGGCGGTCTTGCCAAGGTGCACCTGGTCGGGACCTTCATCGCGACCGGCCGCGACTTCCTTGAATCGCTTGAGAATGGTAGGGTGGCTGCGCTCCTCCTCGATCACCGCCCGGCGCAGTCCGGCGTATTCCTCCTCGGAAAAGGACTTCTCCTCCCGCGCCTGGCGCAGCAGTTCGACCGAGCGGTAGTCGGGCAGCGGCTTCAGCTCGGTCTGCCGGACCAGCAGTTCCGGCTCGTCCTTCTCCAGGTAGCGGTAGGCGAGGGTCAGCTTCTGTGCCGTCGGCTTCTTGATGCGGATCTCCCGGGAGCAGTAATCCTCGAAGGATTCGTAACCCCATTCACGGAACTGGCCCTGCTTCTGAATCTGCAGCAGTTTCTCGCCCAGTTCGACCCATGAGGACTTGAAGCGTCTGGCGGTCGCCAGCACCTGGTAGCGGGGCGAGGCCGGGTCGAGTTCCTGCATGATCCGTTCGATGACCAGCTCGCCTTTCGATTTGGGATTGTCGTTCATCGGCTCTCCTTTTCTTTCGCTTTGCGGGTGGCGAGTGTAGCACAGGGCGGCTGGGCGGAGAAGTTTTCTACTGGGATCGCCGGGGGCGCTGTGGTAAAAAATTGTCGGGAAGAAAGTCGATTGCTGCCCTCAAAGAGGAATACATGAAAAAAGAACGTTTCGTGGTCGGCCCGGAGACGGTGCGGATGCTGGAACTGGGGCATCCCTGGGTCATCGCCGACCGCTACACCAGGAAATGGCCGGCGGGGAAGGCCGGTGAGGTGGTGGAACTGGCCGACGAGCAGGGGAAACTGCTCGCCACGGCCCTGCTCGACCCGGCCGACCGGGTGGCGGCGCGGGTGCTGGCGCCTGGGTCGATGCGCCTCGACAAGGCCTGGCTGCAGGGGCGCATCGAACGGGCGGCGGCGCTGCGCAGCGACCACGCCGATCTGGGTGAGACGACCGCCTTTCGCCTGGTCAACGGCGAGGGGGACGGCCTGCCCGGTCTCACCGTCGACCGTTATAACGACCACCTCATGGTGCAGCTTTACACGGCCGCCTGGAAACCGCACCTGCCGCTGCTGGTGAGTGCGCTGCAGCAGGTGCTGGCGCCGGCCGGCATCTACGAGAAATTCCGCCCGCAGCAGACCCGGGAGCTGGCCGCCGGCGGCGACACGAAAAAATACAGCCGCCTGCTCGCCGGAGTCGCCGCCCCCGGCCGGCTCAAGGTTCGGGAGAACGGACTCGATTTTCTGGTCGAACTGGAAGCCGGGCTCAACACCGGCCTGTTTTTCGACCAGCGGGAGAACCGCCGGGAGCTGATGGGCAGGGTGCAGGGGAAAAAGGTCCTCAACCTCTTCGCCTACACCGGCGCCTTTTCCGTCGCCGCCGCGGCGGCCGGCGCCGAGCGGGTCGTCAGCGTCGATGCCTCGGACCCCTATCTGGAATGGGCGAAGGAGAACTTCGGCGCCAACCGCCTCAATCCGAAACGACACGGCTTCGTCGTCGGCGACTGCTTTGCCGTTCTCGCCGAGATGAACCGCCGGCAGGAGCGCTTCGATATCATCCTGATGGACCCGCCGAGTTTTTCCACCACGAGCAAAAGCCGCTTCACCACCCGTCAAGGGACCGCCGAGCTGGTGACGGCGGCCCTGCCGCTGCTGGTTCCCGGCGGCCTGCTCATCACCTCCTCCAATCACCAGAAAGTCGACCTGGCCGACTACCTCAAGGAACTGCGCCGCGGCGCCCTGCAGGCAGGATGCGAGCTGCGGATCATCCGTACGGCCGGCCAGTCCGCCGACTTCCCCTACCCGGTGACCTTCCCCGAAGGGAGGTACCTCAAATACCTGGTCGGCGTCAGAGACTGAGTGCCTGCGCGCAACGGGATTTGCCTCAAGGCGCCAAGGCTGTTAACCTATAAGCCAAGATGAGGTCAGCGAATGCCGTTGCGCGATGAGTACGAAGCAGGCCCGGGCACAGAGGATTATTCCACCGCCGAGGAGTTCCCCGGAGAGGTGACGTTCCCGGTGCAGCGCACGACCTGCCGGCTGAGCCGGGCGGTTCTCGGTCTGTCTCCGGACAGGCTGCTGGTGGTTCTTGTCGTCCTGATTGTCATCGCCGAGGGCGCGTGCGTTGCGTTGCACCTGCTGCTGAAGGAGATTCCACTCGCTTTGGAAGTGGCGCTGGAAACCACCATCCTGCTCACCCTTCTGGTGCCGCCCTATTTCTTCATCTATCGTCCGTTCTGGCTCGAACGTCTGCATCGGGAGAAAGAAATCCGGCTGTTTTCCCGTCAGTTGATCCGGGCCGAAGAGAAGAGCCGCAAGAACCTGGCCCGCGACCTGCACGACGAGTTCGGCCAGGTCCTGACCGCCCTGCAGTTCGGCGTCGAAACCATTTGCAACTCCCTGACCGCCGACCAGCAGCACATGGCGGCGAACTGCGGGCGGCTCAGTGCCATGATCGCCCAGCTCGGCAACCATGTGCGCGACGTCACCGCTGAGCTGCGGCCGACCATGCTCGACAGCATCGGCCTGGTTCCGGCCTTGCGCTGGCATGCCAAACAGTTCGAAACGATGCACGCCGGGATTAAGGTTGTCGTCCGGGCCGAGGATGCTGCCGAACGGCTGCCCCCGGAGGTAGAGATTGCCATCTATCGGGTCTGCCAGGAGAGTCTCAACAATGTCGTCAAGCACGCCCGGGCCCGGAAGGTGCGCATCGATCTGCGGAGAGCGCCCGATATGCTGACCCTGTCGGTGCGGGACGATGGCGTCGGTTTCGCAGAAGATCGCTGGCGGGCACCCTTCGCCTCCCCCAGCGGATTCGGCATTCTCGGGATGCGCGAAAGAATTGCCGACCTGGGCGGCCTCTTCGAAGTCGTTTCCCGGCCGGGGAAGGGGACTGACGTACGGGTACGGTTGCCGCTGGCCGGAGGTGAAGAGGATAGATGAAATGAAAGAAATTGGCAGGAAGGAAATCAGCATTCTGATCGCCGACGATCACCCCGTTGTCCGGGAGGGGTTGCGCCAGCTGCTGGAAACCCAGCCCGACATCAAGGTGGTCGGAGAGGCCGGCGACGGCATCGAGGCCCTGGAGCGGGCCCGTGAACTGGTGCCGGACGTGGTGCTGCTCGACATCGCCATGCCGCGCATGAGCGGACTGGAAGCCGTACGGCTGATCCGCGAAGCGGTGCCCGAAACCCGCATTGTCGTTCTCTCCATGTACGAAAAAGAGGCCTACGCTCACCAGGTGATCGAGGCCGGCGCCCACGGCTACGTGCTCAAGGGGGAGCCGAGTTCCGAAATGCTGGCGGCGATCCGCGCCGCCTGCGCCGACCGGTACTATTTCAGCAACAGGGTGCATGCCGACGTCATCAAGGGCTACATCGGCGGCCGCCCGCACGGTGAGACGAACAAGGGGTTCGATAGCCTCACCGAACGGGAGAGGCAGCTGTTCTTCCTGCTCATCGAGGGGAATACTTCACCGCAGATCGGCAAGATCCTTTGCCTGAGCGTCAAGACCGTGGAGAAGCATCGGGCCAACATTTGCCGAAAAATTGGAACCAGCAGTCCGCTGGAAATGATGAAGTACGCCATTCGCTGGGGCATCATCGATCCCGATTTCTGGAAAACCTGAATCCTATCGGTTCCTTCTCTCACCCGCCGGCAGAAAAATCTGTGCTTTTGCGCGCTTCCCGATCGTGCTTATGGGTAGACTCCCTCCCGCCGAATGGGTAATTCCCCCCATTGACACGGGGAAAGCGGGTCGGATAATAATGTATAAAATTAGTAATAAATTGGGTGCCGGTTGTTGCCAACCGCAGTCCTGCGGCTACACTCATTAACCAAATTCTGATTTATTTCTTTCATGGCCGGGCTACGGCTCGGCATCCCTGAAACCGAAAGGATAGGAGCGATGAGACGGATGATGGCCAGTACCAGTAAATTGATGCTGACCGCCGCGCTGCTGATGGGCCTCTTCGCCCTGCCGGCCGTGGCGGCCCTCGACTCGGTTTCGGGTCTGCCCGACCCCGCTAACGATGCGGTTCAGGCCGGCGGCGACCCGGCTCAGGTCGCCGTCAGCCTGGCGCACGGCTTCCCCATCTGGTACCAGGACACCAATGGCCTGAAGCTGGAGCTCTGTACCGCCGGGGCGGTGCAGCTGACGGCGGGCGGGCCGTTCATCTTCCCCTGCATCGAGGCGCCGCCCCTGGCGCTGCAGCCGGTCTCCTTCCCGAGCAACTTCGGGGTCGAAGCCTTCTACTGGTCGGCCTTCGCGACGGGATTCTTCACCCCCAGCAGCGACGGCCAGCCCCGTCTCGGCCTGTTGGTGATCGGCCAGGAGGCGGGCTTTCTCAACAACATCCCCACCGACGGCGACCAGGTCGTCGGCGCCGGCATCCGTGTCCGCGTCGACACGCCGGTTGCGGGCACCTACCAGGTGACCCACCCCTTCGGCACCCGGACTTATGTTGTGCCCGCGGTGGTCGGCGGTGAGCGGGGGATCGACCAGACCCAGGAGGTCCCAGCATTGCCGGCGGCCGGGGATTTCCTCTCCGTGCTTCTCGACGGCCCGGTGCCCCCGCCGCTGCCGGCGCCGGCCGACCCTTCGGTGAGTGCCGGCATCGTCAACGAGGACGGCGCCAGCATCGGCCCGTTCCTCGAGGC